>JBILPY010000231.1:0-6643 GCA_044373575.1 Prosthecobacter sp.
CCGCTACACCCGCTTACGCGCGGGGGGGATTTGCGCACATTTAACATTCTGAAACAATTGCATCGACGCCACGAAGTTACCTTTGTGGGAATGATTGCGGATGTGGATCAAGAATTGGGCAGCAGGGAGTCCGATCAGTATTCGACTCAGGCTGTTTGGGTGAGAGAGCCTAAAACTTCGCTTAAGCTTTCCCGGATGAGCTTTATGGCTGGCGCAGTGGCGAACATTCTATCGTCATTACCTTATGCTGTATCGCGTTTCCGTTCGTCCGCGTTACAGGAAACACTGGGGCAGCTTCTCAAGACGCAAAAGTTTGACGTGATGATCTGTGACTTTTTGTTTCCTGCTGCTAGTCTGCCTTGGGAAATGAGAGCGGGCTGTGGTTTTCCATGGGTGCTTTTCCAGCATAATGTTGAATCAATGATTTGGGCGCGCAGGTGTTCTGAAATGAGAGGGGTGTCTGGCATCTACTTTCGCTCACAGTGGCGTCGGATGTTAAAGTTTGAGACGAAGGCCAGTCTGAGATTCGATGCCGTTTTGGCTGTTTCGGACGAGGATGTTCGAATCTTCCAGAACCAGATGCTGCTTCCAAATATACTGGGTAGTATTCCGACTGGAGTGGATCTGGAGTTTTTCCAAATGGTTCCCAAGACGGCGAAAATTCGGCCCACGGTCGTGTTCATGGGCTCAATGGACTGGTATGCGAATGTTGACGCCGTGACTTGGTTTGTTGGAGCTATTTGGCGCTTGATTCGTTCACGTGTGCCAGAAGCCAGATTTGTAGTCGTGGGCAGACAGCCTCCGCCTGCTATTCGTGATCTTAGCTCGGAGGCTGATGGAATTGAGATCACAGGCACTGTGCCGGATGTGCGTCCATATCTCCGTGCAGCTCATGCCATGGTGGTGCCATTGCGAGTTGGCGGTGGCACTAGGTTAAAGATTTTCGAAGCCATGGCCGCCGAAGTCCCCGTTGTTTCGACAACTGTCGGGGCTGAGGGGCTGCCTGTTATTCACGGGAAGCACATCCTGATTGGTGATGACGCTGAAAGCATCGCTGATGCAGTGGTTAGCCTGCTTTGTGAACCTAAATTTGGTCAGAAATTGTCTCAGGCAGCACTGGCTGAAATCGCGACGCCAAATTCATGGGATGCAGCAGCTCAAACCATGGAGCGACTTCTCGCCCCTATACTCAATCATGAGGCGGTATCCGCCAAACAGCCCGGATGATTGTACCTCTTACCAGTCTCCTTTTTTTTTGTCTGCTTGCGTTGATCCACGGATACGCTGGTTACCCCATTTGGTGGCGATTATTCGGGCGACGCTTTCCCGTTCTTCCGACGGTTAATCCGGTTGAAGATCAGGTTCTTCCCACGGTCACGATCATCGTTGCTGCCTACAACGAAGCGTCATGCATCGCTAGCCGGGTTCGGAATCTTGTCTCGCTCAATTATCCTTCTGACCTTGTGACCATTTTCATCGAGTCGGATGGTTCGGATGATGACACCGTGAAACTGGCAATGGGAGCTACTGCTGGTGATACACGAGTCATAGTGTCCGATCACAAGGAACGGCGAGGGAAGGTGCGCGTTCTCAATGAGGCCTGTCATCGGGCGGTTGGCGACATACTGGTTTTCAGCGATGCCAATGTATCCTTTGAGCCAGACGCTCTTATATCGTTGGTGGCCCGGTTCCGGGATCAAGAGGTGGGTTGTGTCTGTGGCAAACTTCTCTTTCGAGTGCCTGAAGGCAGGCCTCATGCGGCGACCGAAGGCTTGTATTGGAAATTGGAATCCTGGCTAAAAGAGCAGGAGGGCGCTCGGGGGGTGCTGCTCGGAGCCAATGGTGCCATTTATGCAATGCGACGCAGCTTGTGGAATGATTGTCCGCGAGACATGGTGGTGGAGGATTTTTTCATCCCGCTCCGCTTGTTGATGAACGGACATCGTGTCGTCTTCGAGCCACAGGCCAGAGCTTTTGAGGACCTGCCACCGACCATCCAGGACGAATTTGGCCGCCGAGTTCGGATCGGAGCTGGCGATTTTCAGATCCTGTCCCGCAGTCTCGGGCTTTTATCTCCTAGACACGGTCTCGCAGCTTGGGCATTTCTTTCCCGGAAAGTGCTGCGCTGGCTGGGGCCATTCTTCATGATCGGCACCTTAGTTTCGGGAGTCTGGCTCGCTGCGCTGCATCATTGGCTCGGAGTCATAGCATTGCTCGGCTGGGGGGCATTTATCTCGATTGCGCTCATGGGAATGAAGGCGCATCAATGGCCGGGACGGCTTGGCAGCCTCGTCGGGGCCGTCGCCCATTTTGCCGGGATGAATTTGGCCCTGCTCTTTGGGTTCTTTCGCTGGCTCTTTAAAACACAAGGAGTGACGTGGAAGCGGACGGCGAGGTAGGTTTTCGACCTCACGCATGCTACATTCATTCTCACAGCTTCCCGACCGTAAAAAATCCGGCGCGCCCATCGCCGTCCTGACTGCCTACGATTATCCTACAGCGCGGCTACTGGATGAAGCTGGCACTGATCTCCTCCTCGTGGGCGACTCTCTCGGCATGGTTGTGCTTGGCTTGCCTGACACCACGGGTGTCACCATGGACATGATGATCCATCATATCGCAGCCGTCCGCCGTGGTGTTACTCGTTCGCCTATCATTGGCGATCTTCCGTTCCACAGCTACGACACTCCCGAGCAGGCTTTGTCAAATGCTCGCAGACTAGTCGCTGCAGGGGCCGATGCGGTGAAGCTCGAAGGAGGTGCGGCATTCATCCCACAGGTCAAAGCGATCATTAATGCAGGAATCCCCTTCGTTGGTCACATCGGCATGTTACCGCAGAGTGTGATCGAGGAGGGCGGCTACAAAAAGAAGGGCAAGACTCCCGAGCAGGCAGACCGCCTCATCGCTGATGCCATCGCGCTCGACGAAGCTGGGGCTATCGCGCTGGTGCTCGAAAGCATCGTCCCTGAAGTCGCCGCCGTGATCACCCGCAGGGTCAAAGCCACCACCATCGGCATTGGGGCAGGACGCTTCACGGACGGTCAAGTCCTCGTCACTCACGACCTCCTCGGCAGCTTCCCCTGGTTTCGTCCGCCTTTCGCCAAAGCCCGCGCCGACCTCGCCGCTGAGACCCGCCGAGCTGTCGCCGAATACATCGCCGATTGCCAGGCTCCCAACCACTGAGCCGCTCCTCATGCTCCTCGCGCTTGAATCTTCGTGTGATGAAACCGCAGCCGCCATCTGCACGGTTGAGGGAGACGTTCTTGCGTCCGCTGTCTCCTCACAGATCGAGATCCATCGGCGCTATGGCGGCGTCGTGCCGGAGGTCGCTTCGCGGAATCACATCCTGCATGTGCGACCGCTCGTCTATCAGGTGCTCGCTGAGGCCCGACTAACGCTCCCTGACATCAAAGCCTTCGCGGCCACTAGTGGCCCCGGCTTGGTCAGCAGTCTGCTCATTGGAACCAGCATGGCCAAGGCGCTCGCTGTAGCCGAAAAGAAGCCCTTCCTCGCTGTGAATCACATGGAGGGGCACCTGCTCTCACCCTTCATGGCTGAAAACGGGCCACCCCGGCGCAGTGTCGCCCTCATCGTTAGCGGCGGCCACACCATGCTCATCCACATGACCGGCGTCGGAGAGTATCGTTTGCTGGGCCGCACGCGTGACGACGCCGCCGGTGAAGCCTTTGACAAGATCGCCAAGATGATTGGCCTGCCCTATCCAGGTGGCCCCGAGATCGACAAACTCGCCTGCCAGGGCCGCCCCGACGCCTACAGCTTCCCGCGCAGCTTCCTCGATGGCAGCAGCCTTGAGTTCAGCTTCAGCGGCCTGAAAACCGCCGTACTCTACGAGTTGCCGAAGCTCAATCTGCAAAACGAAACCGTACTCGCCAATGTCTGCGCCAGCGTGCAGGAAGCCATCTGTGAAGTCCTTGTCGAAAAGCTCGTCCTCGCAGCTCGTCAGTGCGGTGAGCGGCTTGTCACCGTCAGCGGCGGCGTCAGTTGCAATCGCGGACTGCGCGCCAAACTCACCACGCGTTGTGAAAAGGAGGGTTTGACCCTCCTGCTCGCTCGTCCCGATCTCAGCACCGACAATGCCGCCATGATCGCTTACGCTGCAGCTCAGCGCTTCCAGCTAGGCCACACCTCACCCCTCGAAGTCGATGTCGATCCGAATCTTCCATTGGTGGCTTAGCTCCATCTTTTTGCTGCATGCCGCAGTCTTGTGCGCTGCGCCCATCCCTGGCCTTATCCTGCCGCTCCATGACGTCGAAGTAGGCACAGCCGTCGCTGGCATCGTCACTGAAGTCCTCGTCAAAGAAGGCGACACCGTGGAACAGGGCCAGCCGCTCATTCGATTGAATGACGAAGTCGAAAAGCTCGAGCTCGAACGCAGCGCCAAAGTCCTCGAGAAAGCCAGATTCGATCACGAAGCCGCCGAGAAGTTGCTCGCCGACAAAATAGGCACTCGTGAAGACGCTCTCAAAAAGCGCATTGAGCATGATCTCGCGCTGTTGCAGCAAAAAGCCGCCCAAGTCCGCCTCGATCAACGCACCATACACGCCCCCATTCAGGGAATCGTCGTGAAGCGTGACAAAGAACCCGGCGAGGCCGTTCTGCTCAACGAGACCGTCGCCCAGATCGTCCATATCCGGCAGGTCTATGCCCAGTTTTACATCGAGCCGACTCAGGCACAGATGCTGAAGCCTGGCCAAACAATGCCACTAATCGTTCCCTCACTTGCCGAACTTCGCCAGTTCACTGGGAAGCTCGACTTCATCGACCCACGCATGGATGCCGAAAGCGGTCTCTACCGCATCAAGCTGCTCCTCGAAAATTCCGAGCTGCGGATCAAAGCTGGGATGCGCGTCGAAATCGAATTATCGGCGCGCTAGTTAGAATGTCGTTCGTCCTTCAAACTTTACGATCAGTTATTTCCGCCATGCGCTACCTCGCCTTTTTCATTCTCCTCGTGAATGCTGCCACCGCTGCTGAAGTCACCCTTTACCGCTGGTCTGGCGCTTTGAATGCCCCTTCTCTGAAGAAATTGCGTCAATCGGAAAGTTGTCGGATGCTTGATTTTACAGGGCTGGAGCGTGGTTCAGCATATTTGCCACATCGCTTGTGGAGCACGGCTTGGACATGAGTTTCCCTCGCCGTTCGTGCTGCTGGCACGCGGCGTGGCGGTCATGCTCCAACCAGGTGTGGCGATGCTGTGATCACACTTCTCTGCGGGGCGAGCGACTTAGTTTGATGCGCTCCCATCCATTGCGACGAAATCAGATCCCCAGCCCTCCATCCTGACCCGAGATGCGTTGCCTGAGCCGAAGCTCAGCAACCAATCAATGTGCAATTGGAGCGGCTGGGGAAATTCTGTTCGTCTTGCGGTGCTTGCCCTTCACGGCACTGGCGCTGCTGGCTTTGCCTCCACCTTCCTTGACCGAACCTGTCGCGGCTCTCGCCTTGCGAGCAGGTCGGCCTTGGATTGGGTGGGGTGGTGGAGTTGTCTCATAATCCCGCTCCTGCGTCAAGAGCTGCCAGGTGATGCGGGCCATGCGCCGCGCGACACACAGGATGGCCGTGTTGGCCTTCTTGCCCAACGAACGCTTCTTCTTGTAGAGGTCGCCGAAGTAGGAGTTGCAGCCAATCGACACCCAGGCGGCCTCCACGAAGGCCCAGCGCAACCACTTGTTGCAGTGCTTCATGAGCTTGCCGTTGTAGGTCTTGCCGCCGCTGCTGCTGGTGCTCGGGCACAGGCCGATGTAGCCGCAGAGCTTCTGCGCGCTGTTGAAGCGGCTGATGTCGTCGATCTCGCTGACGACCACAGAGGCCAGGATCGGCCCCATGCCGGGGATGCTCAGCACATGCTTCTGCGCATCGGTGGTGCCCATCATCTGTTCCAGTGCTGCCTCGTCTTCCTTGATGCGTGTCTGCACGTTTTTGAGCATGTCGAGCTGCTGCTTGAGGAGCAAACCGGCGGGTGCTTGCAGTTCCAACTTCTCCAGGAAACCCATGCCCTTCTTGCCGAAGAGATCACTGCACTGCGGCAGCTTCAAATCGTGCTGCGCACCGAGCAGGCGGTGGATGCGGTTGCGCAGCATCGTGCGTTGCCGCACGAAGAAGCAGCGCTGCCTCAAGACCTCTTTGCGCTGGCGTGTCTCCTTGCAGGGAATGTGGACGCTGCTGACGAGGCCCGCACGCAGCAGCAGTGCCAGAATGCGAGCGTCGATCTTGTCTGTTTTGACCTGCGCCTCGGCGATGATACGCGTCTTATAGGCATTGGCCAGAGTGATGCGCTCACTAGGCATCGACTGCTCCAGCACCTCGTAGAGCCAGTGCCAGTTCATGGAGGCTTCGAAGACGACGCGGGCGTTGGGCCAGCGCTTCACCAGGGTGGCAAAGTCATGTGGCGAGTGATGCTCGATACGTCCCTTGCCGAGTTCGCCGCCTGCGGCGTCAATGGCATGGTAAACGCTGTACTTTTTGTGATAGTCGATACCAATGAAGGTGGCGGCTTCGGTGAGGATGGACGGTGGTGTGTGGGATGGAATGCTCATGGCACTCACATCATACCAAACTCGATTTACCGGTGAAATGCCGCTGGAACCCTTGATTTATCAGCCTTCATGTCGCCTGACCCCGT
>JBILPY010000232.1:0-6642 GCA_044373575.1 Prosthecobacter sp.
GAACGAGATCGAACACCCCCGCCAAGCTATCGCCCCAGTCGGCAGCCATACCGTCGCGAAGTATCAGCGCCTCGCCACCGGCACCGCCAAGTTCAAGATCGAGGTCGATGACCTGCCCAACGCCATTTATGAGTTGTTTGTCGGTGGCATCTCACGCGGCACCCTCCAGGTATCCGGCAACGGCGGACACACCAGTGGTGACAAGATCTTTAAAACACCGCCCCTTTCCGGCAGCGCCGTGCTGCTCAACTTCGACGTGGCCGAACAAACCGTGGCACTGCGCCGGGACGGCATGGATTACTTCACCGGCACCATGCCCGCAGCCCCAGGCACCACCGCCCCCGGCGGTACGGGCACCGTCAGCGTGAATCTAAGCACCAGCGGCAGCACCCCCGCCGGAGCCGCAGCCCATGCAGCCATCGAGTTCGCCGCTGGCAATCCCGACAAGCTCCAGATCGAGACCGAAGATCTTCCCGCAGGCAGCTATGAGGTGCTTATCGGCGACATCCAGCGCGGCACGATCACCGTCTCCGGTGCCAGCACCACGCTCATCTTCAAACTCAGCCCAGGAGTCGGAGAACTGCCCCTGAACTTCGCTACCGCAGGCCAGTCCATCAGCATCGTTCAAGGCACGACATCGCTATTCTCCGGCACGCTTCCCACCGCGCCAGCACTGTGAGGTAAAAGGATAGCTGGTCACGGCGCGGCGCGTTTGGTAAAACATCCGTGCCATGAAACTACCAGCCATCCTTCTCTCGTTCGCCATCGCGCTTCCGCTGTCCGCTGCGTTGCTCGATTCACCTCAAAGCGGCGGCTTGAAGCTGAAGAGCATCAGCTCGATCAGCTTCGGCAAAGATGGGCTGCTGCTCGTCGCCGATCCGACCTCGCAGAGCGTCATCGCCATCGAAACGAAGGAAGCGGGAGACAAGGCGAAGCCTGGCAAGGTGGCCGACCTCGCCGCGACCATCGCGGGCGGGCTTGGCACCACGGCGGAGAACATCACGATCAAAGACATGACCGTGAATCCAGCGACGGGCACGGTTTACCTCGCGGTGATGCGTCGGCCAGACAACGCCTCCCTCATCCTCACCGTCGATGCGGCGGGCAAGGTGGCTCCCTTTGATGCCGACAAACTGAGCTGGGCCAGCGTGACGCTTCCCGGCGGCACGGCGAGCAAGGTGACGAACATCACCGACGTGGCTTTCGATGGCGAGCGCGTGTTTGCCACGGGCACCTGCAACGAGGAATTCGCCAGCCGCATTTTCACCATCCCGGTGCCGATCAAGCATGGCAGCACGGCGGGCGTGATCAGCGCGGAGACGTATCATGTCGCTCATCGCAAATGGGAGACAAAGGCACCGATCCAGAGCTTCATCCCTTATCACGACAAGGATGGCGCGGACTATGTCGTGGGTGCCTTTGCCTGCACGCCGGTGGCGAAGTTCCGCGTCGATGACATCGAAAGCGGCGCGAAGGTGAAGGGCGTGAGCATGGTGGAACTCGGCAGTGGGAATCGCCCGCTCGATCTCTTCGACTACACCGACAAGAGCGGCAAGGAATGGGTCGTCGTCCACACACAGCGCTTCAAAGCGGACTCCTTTGGCTCGAGCAAATTCTGGGGAGCGCGCGTGAGCATGGACTACATCAACGGAGCCGAAGACAAAGCCAACGAGAAGGCCACCTGGCGCGACGTGAAAGCCAAGACCGGCCCCGAAGGCATCGAGATCGTCGATGCGCTCTTCGGAGCCGTGCAGGTGGACAAGATCGACAACGAAAGCGCCGTGGTGCTGCGTGACACGGAAGGGAAGCTCTCGCTGGAAGTCATCGCGCTGCCGTAAGTCATGTATCACAGGGCCGCTGATGTCCGAACACTGCTGCTCTTTCCTTTGATGGCGGTGGGTAGTGCCCTCCTGTTCACGAAAGTCTCCGACTGGTTCGATAACGGACCCGTGCCCACAGCACAGGTCACCCTCGATCTAGTTTCTGATGGTTCGAGTCTGGTGTTGATCACCCGTGCTGCCAGCGAGCCAGAGCTGACCGTCTCCGCCCTTGTCGGAGATCGTGGTCTTCCGGTCATGGGCAGGGTGGAGACTTTGGTGGATCGGTTGAAGTTCGTGCCCGCAGCACCTCTGGCCGGCAGTCAGCGCTACTGCGCCGAGTGGCTCGCGGAAGATGGAAGCTCTCAGAAGCTTGAATTTGAGTTCCGACTTACTCCACAGAAGCCGCCAACAGTTCGTTTCGCTCCACAAGCCACGCTCCCTGCCAACGCGCTCAAGTTCTACCTCCGCTTCTCCCAGCCGATGGAGCAGGGCGTGTTTCTGGAGCGGCTGCGTTTGCTTGATGGAGACGGGAAGGAAGTCATCGGCCCGTTTCGCGAGACGGAGCTGTGGTCGCCGGATGGCAAGCGGCTGACGGTTTGGTTTCATCCAGGCCGCCAGAAGACAGGCGTGAATTTGAATGACGAGGAAGGTCCAGTGCTGCGAGCGAACTCGAAGCACACGCTCGTCGTCACTGGTTCTTGGCGGAGCACAAGTGGCGTCGCGCTGGGCAAAGAGGTGCGTTTTGATTTCCAAGTCGGTCCGGCAGACCACGAGATGCCGATGATGCAGAAATGGCAGATTACGGCACCAAAGTCAGGCACCCGGGAGCCCTTGGCCGTGCACTTCGACGAACCTCTCGACCCGGCAATAACCACGAGCGCGCTTTCGGTACATCGCGGCTCCGAATCTGTGCCGGTCGAGATCGAGGTCGATGGCTTGAACTGGCGTGCCATTCCTGCCCAGCCATGGACCGCAGGAGCCTACGAACTCAGAGCCGACCCGAACCTTGAAGACTTGGCCGGAAATAACCTGACGAAGCCTTTCGAGGTGGATGTCTCGGAGCTGCCCGACACGAAAACCTTCATCACGAAGCGCGCTTTTGAAGTGCATTGAGGGTCAGACTTGGGTCTCGGTAGATCCGTTTCGAGCAGAGGCCAGACAGGCATCAAGCACGCGCTGAGTTTGCAGGCTGATCTGGGGCCAGTGCGGGTCGAGCTGGCCGCTGAGCACGAGTTTGGAGAAGGCATGGAAAAGGCCAGCCTCCTGGGAACCGGGGGCGTTGCTGCTGGGTTCGTCGAGGGCCTCGATGTGGTGCCCGCCTTGCATGTCTGCGCGGCAGCGGTCGAGCACGAACTGGCTGCGCGTGAGGCTGAACTGGGTATGTGCTGCGGAGAAGGGCAGCACGAAGTCGGAGACCTGGAGCAGGGCTTTGTCTCCGCTGACGACGGCCCACTGGGCATTCGCGGCGTTGAAGGAGCAATAGAAGGAGGCGCTGGCTCCATCGGCAAAGGTGAGCGCGCCGGAGAAGGCCAGCGGCACGGGCGGGACGCCCTCCCCTGCCTGGGCTTCGGCATGGATGCGGCCAGTGACATGAACGGGCGTGGCGTAGTTCATGGCCCAGAGGGTGAAGCGCAGGCAGTACCAGCCGAGGTCACCGAGACAGCCGAGCGGCTCCAGTTTGCCATGGGCACGGATGTTCGTGCGCTCAAACTCGGCATCGCCCATGAAGCTGAACTGGGTGGCGATGTGGCGGATCTGGCCGACATCCTGATCCACGACTTCGCGGAGTCGCTTCAGGCGTTTGCCATGCATGAACATCACGCCGTCCATGAACTGCACGCGGTGCTTTTCACAAGCGGCGATCATCTCGGCGACATCATCTGCATGAACGCCGACGGGTTTTTCGACGAGCACATGCTTCCCAGCCTCGGCAGCACGGATGATCCACTCTTTCCTCAAGCCAGTGGGCAGCGGGATATAGACGGCGTCGATGTCGGCGCGAGCGAGCAGCGCTTCGTAGCTGTCCATCGCCTCCGGCAAAATAGGATGCGGGGCGGAGGACTGGCAGTCTGCGATGAAGGCCTGTGCTTTCGCGAGATCACGGCTGGCGACGGCGATGAGGGTGGCGTTTCCGGCATCGCGGATGGCCTGCCAGTTTTTGCGGGCGATGAAGGCGGCACCGAGGATGCCCCAGCGGCAGGTTGGCGTGGTCATAAGACGGGCAGGCTACGCGAAGCCTGCCCGCTTTGACAAGTGCCACCTCACAAGTTGGAATTCCTGAGCAGGAGCCAGCCGGAGTCCTTCGGGCTGGTGGTGGGCGTAGTGGAGCCGTCAGCCTTCGGCAAGGCATCTCGGAGGAAGAAGCCGTAGCCATACTGGGTGCCATCGTCCGTGAGGATGATGCCCTGGAAATCGACTTTCCGGGTGATCACGGGCGGGACAGGGGCGGTGGAGCGGGGGTCGTTGTCCTTCGTGGTGTAGGTACCTTTGAAGCGGCCATCTTTGGGAGTGACGGTGAAGGTGACGAGCTTGGGGTTCGGCGCGTTGACTTTGGTGGCGCCCCCGGCTTTGACCTCGAGAGTGACATCGGCATCGACGGCCACGGTGTCTGTGCCAAGGGTAGTGGCGAATTCGAGCAGGGCATTTTTCAGAGGATCCCCTTTAGCGGCGGACAGGTCCATGATGATTTCGTCAGTGTCGGGCGGGGTGTAGGCGCTGCCAAAGGCGTCGATCTCCAGAGGGCCGAAGCCATCCGGATAAGTACGGGCTGTGGAGGCGGGGCGCAGCCAGCGGACGCTGCTGCTGGTGGAGAAGAGGGCGGGCGCTCCGGAATCGATATCGAGGGTGCCGAGGACGCTGCCTTTCTCCGTCGTGGTGTAAAGGGTCTGGTAGATGAGCACGGTGCCGTTTGGTCCGACATGGGAGACGGTGCCGAAGGTCTCTCCATCCGCGAGGCGGCCCGCGACGGTGGCCTTCCCGGTGGCGTCGATGGTGACAGAGCCAAAGCCGTGCCCCTTCGGCGCGCCTTCCTCCACAGGAGCTTCGAAAGCGAAGGTGTGGTAGCCTTGGAAGGTATCCACGGCCTCGGGAGCGAGCCATTTGTTCCGCCAAGCCGTGAAGGCCGGGATGCCACTGGCGGTGGCGTTGATGGTGGCGGTGAGGGGATCGCCATCGCCGCCGTTATCGAGGGTGAGGAAGAGCTGCGCGGGCAGCTCACCCTTCGGCGTGACGCTGAACTGGCCGGTGGCGGTGGTGGCACCGGGGCCGGTGAGCATGAGCGTTCCGCTAAAAGACAGGGTGTCTGCACCGACGATGGTCTTGCCGCTGTAGCTGCCAGTGCTCTGGATGGTGAGGTCGATACGCCCGCCGGTGTCACGACCAAGGTTGTTGTCGCTCCAGACAGGGCCACTGAAGACGCCCGCAAAGCCAGCGGGCAAAGCTTTGATGAGGAGGCGGGTCTTCAGCGTCATTTTGCCAAACTCATTGCCGACGGTGAAGGTGATCTCGTCACCGAGAATTTGATTCTTCGAGGCCACCGTGGGGATGCCGGTGATGCGACCCGTCTTAGGGTCCAGCTTTAAACCTTTCGGCATGGTGCCAGCGAAGGAGTTTGGCATCTGGAAGGAGATGGGTGGGAGTGGAAACTGGTCGTCGTAGAGTCCGCCGATGATGCCGGTGTCGAGCGTGAGGCTCACGCCAGCGTAGTCCGGCTTCGTGGTGACGACGAGGAGGTCGATGTAGCCTGGATCGGAGTCCCCGGCAGTGAAGTAGTAGCGGCCACCATCCACGAGATCGACGAGTTTGACCTGGAGCGACTTCGTGGTGGCAGTGGCATAGTGAGCATTATTGGAGATGGGTCTGCCATTGAAGCTCCAGGCCACAGGCGGCAAGCCAGCGGAGGCGGTGAAGGCGAGCGTAGCCGTCTTTCCTCTGCCGACCACGACGTGTGGCATGTTGGGGGTGAAGACGGAGAGGGTGACATTGTGAGTGTTCGTTATGCCACCGCTGGTGATCTTCACGGTGTAAAGGCCAGCGTCTGCCATCGTCACGGGATCGATGACGTGGGAGGAGACATCTGTGGGGGTGAATGCTTTCCCCGCCTTTTGCCACAGGTAGTTCACCGGTCCGCTGCCAGTGGAGGTGGCATCGAGCCTGAGATCATCGTACTCCCGCACGATGCGGACATCAGTCAGCGGCTCAGCTTCGAAGGTGGGGCCGATTTGATTGGTCAAAGTAAGCGTCCAGATGACCTCATCCGTGATGAGGCCCGTGGGGTCACGCCGCACCCAGCCCGTCTGATCGCTGACGATGGCTTTCACCGTGTGGACACCGTTGCCGAGGGCCGTGCTTTCGATGTCGAAGGTGCTGCTGGTGCCGGGCTGGACCTGACCATCGACGAACCATTGATAAGCGTGCGCTGGGCCGGTGGAGGGCGTGAGCGGTAGGGAAAAATTCAGTCCCACCTGTGCGGTGACCGTTTGCTTCAGTGACTCGGGCGGCTGGAGATACGAGAGGCGCGGCGTTGTTTGCATCCGGTGATCAGCAGCAGGGGAAACCCGCCCGTAGATGGTCAGCAGGATGGCCTCACGCGTGACACTTCCCGGCGGGGTATTGAGGAAGCGCATGAGGGCAGCATCATGGGGACGGAACCAGCCGTTTTTGTGATAATTTGCTCCCTGGAAATGGCCGACTTTATCCTGGTAAGCGGGGTCATATTCCGGGGTGAAAAGTGGTGTGCCGGACTCAATCCACATATTCCAGCGGATCTGCGAAAACACCGTTTTCGCGGTGGCATTGGGATACTCCGTGTTCGGATAGCCGG
>JBILPY010000605.1:0-3237 GCA_044373575.1 Prosthecobacter sp.
TCAAGGGTTCTCTCGCTAATACACCCGCTTATGCAGCCCTTTCCAAACAAAAGCCCGTTGTCCTTCATGCTACATTTCATCCTCCTGGTGGGAGGCACTGCGTTCGGGCAGACGAACTGGGGCTCAGTTGGAACGGTCACGTTTGCGTTGACACTGCATGAGACCGCCCCGGCCAATACGATCAAGGATGACGAGGGCAAGGTGGTGCCCACTGCACAAGGAGGGGGTGCCAATTTGACGAACTCTTACACCGTCAGGACTTTTGACCGGCAGGGTAATGAAACCAAGAAAGTGGAGACCGAGGAAACGATCTCGAAAATCCGAGTCTCCAAGTATGGCAATGCAGAACTGATCGCCAAGCTGGTCCTGGATGGAGTGCTGCCACAAAAAGGGAAAACGCCGTTCATTGCCGGGTGGTCAGTGCTGCACGTCTATACGACCAACGAAGGATCGAGGTTCTTCGCCCGACACGTGGACAAAACCATCGTGGATATTTCTACCAATGCCGGCTTCGGCTTTGAAGCTGCGACTGCAGTGGCTCAAAACTACAAAAAAGCCACCACCACGACAACGGCTCCGATCACGCTGCAACAGACCGTGACGGTTTCCCTGGTGGACGAGAAATCCTTCATGGGCCGAGGGTATGGGGGAATCAACGGCACTGGTTTGACCCTTTCATGGGCCGGAACCTACATCGAGACTGGGGCCAAAGTGGTGACTCGAACCGAAGTGATCGATGGGATGAGCCATCGTGCGGAGGTGCCACTCTCTGGAGCGGTGAAAATGGAGAAGGTGAGCGGCGTGAATGGCGATTTCTCAGCGGTCGTTCAAGGGACTGTAAGTGCAACGGCCGGTGTGCTCACGGACTTGTCAAAACTCCTGCCGCCCCCGTGAGTCTTTGGCTGGCGGATAGGGAGTTAGCACATCTCACTTCCGCAGATAAATCAGCAGCCGGTCATGCACGAGGAGGGCTAGGTCGAGCTTGCCGTCGGCGTTGAGATCGAGGGCGGTGTAGTCGTGGGGCTCGTTTTCGCGGCCGGATTTGCCTCGGAAGTGGGGATCGGTCTCGAAGACGCGGAAGTACATGGCGCTTTGCCATTCGGCGGGCGTTTTTTCCATGGGCTGGAAGAACTCCAGCACGCGGCTGGCGCTGAAATCGACGAGGGCGAGGTCGTCGGTGCCGAGGCCGGAGAAGGCGGCGGGGATGAGGTCGGAGGGCTTCGTGTCTTTGAGCTCGGAGTTGAAGGAGACGATTGTTTCCAGGCGCAAGGCACTGCCGGAGAGCGGGGTGAGATCAAAGCTGGTCTTGCCGATGACGAGCAGTTTGTCTCCGAGGAGATGCAGTTGATCTGCGGTAAGTGAGGACAAGGCGTGGGTGTGCGCGGCGCGGAAGACGCCATCGGTTCCAGGGCTCATTTCGTGGAGCTTCTTTTGGGCGCTGTCGGCGAGCAAGACGCGCATTTTGCCATCGACTTTGGTGACAAGCACGGCGCTGAGCTGGGAGCCGGAATCAGGGGCGTTGAACTGCTCCACCGTGACGGCTTTGCCATCGGCTCCGACTCGGAAGGCGCGGGCAAGCTGGTCTTTGGCGACGATGATCTCGGCCTTGTCGTCGCCATTCACATCAGCGGCGGTGAGGGCGATGGGGGTGAGCTTGTTGACGAGGGAATCGGGTAGGCCTTCGGCGCGTTTGAAGGGCACCTTCGCGTCCGTTTGGCTAATGAGGATCTGCATCGGCGCGAGTGTGGAGAAGAGGGCGAGATCGCCCCGGCCATCTTGATTCGCATCGATGACACGGACGGCGTTCGGCTTGCTCGGGCTGCTGATGAGCTCCTGCGTGGTGGGTGTGAATTTCTTGTCAGTGGCGCTCCACTTCAGGCTGATGAGGCTGACTTTGCTTTTCACTTCGGCGAGCGCGAGGATGGCGGCGGTTTTGTCGCCAGTGACATTGCCGGTGGTGAGAGTGAGGAGTGTATCGGCGCTCTGATGAATCACCTCTGGGTAGGCGAGACGATCCTTTTGCCAGCGGGCGAGACCGATGGATTTCTCGCCAGGGCTGAGGACGATGAGTTCGGCCTTCGAGTCGCCATCGACATCGGCGATGGTGATGGTCTCGATGCCGCTGAGCGCGGGAAACTCGCGGCCTTCGCGGAAGGAGCCGTCCCTGCCACCGGCGAAGAACCAGAGGCGGGCGTTCTTGGCTCCGGTCAAAACGACATCGTGGATACCATCGCCATTCAAGTCGCCGAAGGCCACTGCACCGCCCTTCGAATCGCTGGCGGGCATGGCGTAGCGAATGCTGGCTGCGCGGTCTGCGTTGGGCTCGACTTCGCCAGTGGCGAGCTTCGCCACCTCGATCATGCCGGTGGTGTCGTGAATGTAGGCGAGTCCGGTGGCTTTGGCGTCTTTGCCGAGCTTCATCGGGTGCGCCCAGCAGCGGCTGGTCTCGGTTTCGAGCCGCCATTCTTCGCCAAAGGAGAAGGCGTCCTGCTGGAGTCGCACGAGCACGGCATCCGCATCGGGCGAGGTGTAAAAGAGGTCCGCCTTGCCATCACCATTCAGATCGCCAGTGCGCAGGCCGCCGCAGCCGGGCTGGCCGAGGACGTAGCTTTTCGGCTCGGCCCAACCATCTTTGGCCTGCTGCCAGATCATGAGGCGAGTGTTCGTCAGCAGCGCGAGATCGGCTTTGCCATCGGCATTGAGATCGGGGGAGATGAGGGACTCGGTATCGTCGGCGGTGGAGTCTAGGATGAACTCCTTTTTCTGCGTCCAGTCGCCAGCCTTCGCGCCTTGGGTGCGGAGGATGAGTTTGTCTTCATCGGTGACGAAGGCGATATCGGGTCGCTTGTCGCCATTCCAGTCGCCTACGGTCAAAGCGAAGGCGCTGTGGCCGATGACGAGCGGTTGTTTGTCAAAGCACGAGACTTCAAGGATGGGGTTCCAGCGATCCGTGCGTGAGCTGCGCTCCGGCTCGCCGGGGCGGAGGCCATCTTTCCGCTGGAGCAGGAACTCGAGCCGCGCGCGGTCCTGATTGATGACGACGATGTCAGTGAGGCCATCGCCATTGAAGTCAGCCGAGCGCGGGCAGGCGGTGTTCCAGTCCAGCTTCACGACCTCCGGGCCATCGAAGTAAAGGCTGTCGGCCGCGAGTGCGGAAGTAGTGAGGAGGGCGAGGGCTAACGGGCGCATGGCGAAAGGTGGTGCGCACCGTCCGCGGTGCGGGGGGGGGGGTGGGGC
>JBILPY010000028.1:0-18306 GCA_044373575.1 Prosthecobacter sp.
CCCGCCCCCACCACTCTGATCACTCCACAGGCTTTGAGAGCATGCGGAAGTGGACGGCTTCGGGATGGGAGTAGGTGCCGCTGACTTCGGTGCCGAGGTACTTTTTAAACATGTCCTCGGATGGGCGGGCGGCGGGGTCGAACCACTCGGTGGGGCCATCGGATTTCGCGCTGTCATTGCCACCGGCTTTCGGACCTTTGCCGGGGCCTTTTTTCGTGGTGGGGGCTTTCTTTTTCCCTGCGGCCTGCTTCTGCACGGCGGTCATGGCGTCGATGACCATGAGGAGTTGCTTGCTGGCATCGGATACGCCCACGCCGCTGTAGCCCTTCGGCAGCATGGCGATGAGGTCCTGCGTGCGGGCGCTTTCCCAGATGCTGGGGCCGCTGGGGTCCTTCATGCGTCCGAGTACTTTTTTGAGCAGATCCTGTTTGCCGGTGCTGAAGAGCAGGTAGTCGTCCGTGAGGCAGTAGCCGATCTCGGTGGAGGCGGCACCCGCTGCGGCGGCCTGGCTGGCTTTGTAGGTGCTGATCGTGTATCCGAGGTATTCGCTCTCTTCAAATGCCGCGCCGAAGCCCTGGCCGACGAAGCGTTTCAAGCCATCGAGGGCTCCGGCGAGCTTGGCGCGATCCTTGACCTTGATGCCGATGACCTGGCTCTGCGCGGTGGCGCTGCCGTCGGATGCCTGCACCATTTCATCGCCGAGGCTGCCGAAGAGGTCTTCTTTGATTTTGAAGCCCATCTGCTGCTCGATCTGACCGATCTGCAACGTGGCCATCATGGCGACGGGGCCGAG
The DNA here is from genome assembly GCA_044373575.1 of Prosthecobacter sp. Classification (GTDB taxonomy): domain Bacteria; phylum Verrucomicrobiota; class Verrucomicrobiia; order Verrucomicrobiales; family Verrucomicrobiaceae; genus Prosthecobacter. The sequence continues at coordinate 794 of JBILPY010000028.1, forward strand.
ATTGTTCACCATGCCGAGCAGGCCATCCCAGATATCGCCGAGGCTTTGACGCGAGACTTGTCCGGCGAGGGCATCTCCTGGGATGAAGGCAGGCAGTGAAACCTCAGTATTGCTACCACGGAAGAGGGAAAGCAGGCCCGTGGGGTTTGCTGGATGTAGCAGGGTAACATCGACTCGGGACTGTGTGTCGCTGAGATCGATGCTGAAGCCGATGGACTGGAACTCCTTTGTGCCGAGCGCCTCGAAGATCATCTTCGGGTCCAGCGGCAGTTGGGATTTGCTGCTTTTCATCGTCTCACTGAGGCCTTCCTGGAGCCACTTCATCAGCGTCTCGCCATTGGTGTAAACAGAGATGTCAGACGTGCCATCCGTGAGTTGTGCGTGGCGGGCGAGATGGCTGGGGACGATGTCCGAGGCCTCGGCTGTGCCGGTCTTCAGCGCGGGGATGAAATACTCGAGCAGCGCAGGTTTATCACCCATCACGAGAACGCCATCGACGAAGGCATAAGCCTGCTTCCATTTGGCGTCGGCCTCTTCAGACAGGGCCAGAACATTCAGCGGCACACCGTCGACATCTTTGGTGATCTTCTTCAGCGTGTTGTCTTCGGCGATGTCTTCATCGACTTCTTTGGCGAGGAGTTCCTCCACCTTGGCCTGCTGATCGCCCACTTCGAGAAGGATGACGAAAGGGCTGTTGTTGTCCGTCTTTTCGAAGTCTTTTGGTGAGTCCGCAGCGAAGGCCATGAGAGCGCTGCCCTGGATGCGCTTGAGGTTGGCTTCGAGTCCTTCGCCCGTGCTCTCCTTCAATTTCTTGTCCCAGATGGCCTCACCATTTTCATGCATGGGCGCGGTCCATTTCTTGAATTCCTCATCGACCATCATCTTGCCGTAGCCACTCTTTTCCCAGTCGGCCATGAGTTCAGGGGCGCTCTTGATGGCCAGGAAGCCGAGTGTGTTTTGGGGCAGGAGCTTGAGCCATTGTTCGAGCTTTTCAGCGCGGGCGGCTGGTGCCAGCAGGCAAAGGGCGGCGAGGAGGATTTGGGGGGATTTCATCGGTGATTTGTGATTTATGATTTCGCTGACGCGGGCTCAGGGGGCTTTGGGCGTTTCAGTTTTCGTGGGCGGAGCAGGTGGTGGGAGGTAGCGGAAGCCGGCATTCGGATTGCGGGGATCGAAGGCGAAGGCGTCGCGGTTTTTCAGGAAGGGCTTCATGACGTTCGCCGGGATGGAGAAGCCGAGGCCCTCCACACCGACACCGGCCATCTTCATGTTGTTCACGCCGACCACCTCGCCGCGTGAATTAAAGAGCGGGCCACCGGAGTTGCCGGGGTTGATTTGCGTCGTGCTCTGGATGCACCAGGTGCCGCGTGTCTCGCGCGCCTTCACGCTGACGATGCCCTGCGAGACACTGCGCTCCAAGCCGAGTGGACTGCCGATGGCAAAGACCTGCTGCCCCTGCGTGAGTGCATCAGAGTCACCCACGGGCACGAAGGGCAGGCTCTCCGCAGCGGGGTCATCGATCTGGAGGATGGCGAGATCGAGGAAGCCATTCATGGCGATGATCTTCACTTTCGTGAAAGCCTGCTTCTCCAGCCCGCCGGGCTTTTTCCGATACACGACGACGGTGATCTCGCGCTCGCCCGCGATGACGTGCTGATTCGTGACGACGTAGCCCAGCTTGTTGATGATAAAGCCGGAGCCAAGGCCCGAGGACGTCTGCACCTGCACCACAGCCTCTGCCACGCGCTCCACATTCTTTTCCACGGCGAGAGCCTCGCGGTTCGGCTCCACAAAATAAATGTCTTCACTGCGCGTCGCGCTCGCCGTCGTCGTGGCTGCCTTGGTCATCTTCTCCAGCGTCGCGATCTCCGCGCGCGGCACGCTGAGCACGGTGAAGCCGAGGTCGAGCATGACCGAGTCATCGCGCTCCCGTAAGATCTGCCCCTGCATCTCTGCGCCGCTTTTTAAAACGATGCGTGTGCTATCCGCCGCATCCGCCGTGAACGCGCCGCCGAAGCACCCCGCGAGTGCCGCTCCCATGAAGGTTTTACCGATTTTCATCTCGAGCGCGGACGCTAGCAGCCCGCGCCGCCATGACGAGGTTTTTTAGAGGCGGGCTAGAAATACTCTAGTCGCTCATTTACCCGCAGTTAGACGCGGAATGTCGTTCATCACCTTGGTGGGGCCGACGTAGGTGTCGCCTTCGTAGCTGTGGGAGAGTACTTTGCCTTCACGGTCCACCAGCACGAGGCAGGGGATGCCACTGCCAGCGTATTTATTGATTTCCTTCATTCGCTCCACACTGCGGTAGGCGATGGCGGGCCAGGGCATGGAGTCACCTTTGATGTACTCCTCCATCATCTTTTCATCGCTGTCATTGGAGACAAAGATGATCTCAAACTGCTTCTTTTTCCCTGGCTGCGCATTGTAAAAGCTCACCAGCTTCGGCGTAAAGGCGCGGCAGGGCGGGCACCAGTGGGCGGAGAAGTAAAAGGCGTAAAAGTCAGGCTCTGCCGCCATCTCATACTTGCCCACACGCTTGCCAGTGAGGGCCACGAGTTTGCCATCGAGCATGTCTTTAAACTTCGACGGAGGTTTCACTTCAGCCGCGGCGGCAGGCTTCGCCGCAGTTTGCTCTTTGATGAAGGCTTGGTCGGCGGCGCTGAGTTGGTTCAGCGTGAGGTTGTATTTCTGACCGCCAGTCATCTGGAGCACGACGATCTCGGCACCAGGTGTACCTTTGACCTCGACGAGGTCGGCCTGGATCTTTTTCCCGGCGACGTTGGTCCATTCACGTGCGGCGGCGGAGGTGAGCATCAGGGCTAGGCAGGCGAGAGGAAGGGTCTTTTTCATGGCGGTGATCGAGAAACGCTGCGGCGGCGAATTCCTTTGCCAGACTTCGAGGCTCTTTCAGTGCTTCCGCTCGGTGAAGGCATCGGAAATGACACGGTCGGTGACGGCATCGAGGCAGCCTTTGAGCTGCTCGCTCTGGGTGATGAACTGTGGCCAGAGGGTCTCGTCCACAAAGCGCTTCGTCGTGTGGACAAGCAGTGTGTTTCGGTGCAGGCCGTGGCGGCGATAGGGCTTCAAGCCGTGGTGCTGGAGCAGGGCGATGAGGAGTCGTTTCGACCACTCGTCGGCGAGGACAAAGCGATATTCGATGACGCGCTCGGCCTTCTGCTTCGGCGAGATGCCGAGCCGCTCCTGGAGGCGTGCCATGGCCTCGGCGGCAGCGGCTTTCTCGCCGGGTGTCGTGGCCTGGGCGTGCAGACGCTCGATCTTGCGGAGCTTTTCGTGGAGGTCCTGGGATGACATGCGGGATCAGGTTTCGTGGCGATGCGGTGGGGCGAGCCTGCGCCAGGCCCAGGCGAGCAGGAGGAGCGCGACGCTGCCGAGCAGAGCAGGGGAGAGCAGAAAGGTCCAGCCGGGTTGCAGAGCAAAGACGAGCAACGGATTGGACCCCGCCGGTGGATGCAAGAGGCGTGTGCCGAGCATCGCAGTGATGCTGAGCCCGACTGCCACCCCTGCGGACCACCACGCGGGACCGAGCACTTTGAGGCAAAGAATGCCGATGGCCGCGCACATGACATGCGCTCCGATGAGGTTTACCGCCTTGCTGAACCCCGAGTCCGGGAAACCGAAGACGATGACCGCCGACGATCCAAAGGTGCCCATGAGCAGCGGCAGGTGGGCGACCTCTGTGCAGGCCGCGATCAGAGCGATGGTCGCTCCACCGCCGAGTCCGGCGAGGAGCGCCTGCTGCCAGCGATGACGACGTGAGGTGGCATGAGAATGGGACATGGGTTGGGGGACGGCGGGCTCTTTGGCAAAGGATGGTCGCCTTTCCAAGAGGGAATCTGTCGCGGGATCTTGGGCTTATCATTTTCTCATCTGGAATCTTGCTGCGGACTGTGCGTGATAGGCGGCCATGCCCGACGCTGCTCCCGCTGACTCTGCCGACCTCAATCAACTCACCGTCCTGCCGACTCAAAACCGCCGGTCACTCGGGCTCGTGCTCGGGGTGCAGGCGCTGAATGCCTTCAATGACAACTTCGTGAAGATGCTGCTCATCGCCTTTGCGGGTGCGGTGGCGGCGGGGACGGAGCTGGGGGACTCGATGCAGGTGTATCTGGGGGCGATCTTTTGCGTGCCGTATGTGTTCTTTGCGCCCGTGGCTGGCTGGCTGAGTGATCGCTACTCGAAGCGGACGGTGATGGTGTGGATGCAGGTGGCGCAGGTGGTCGTGTTCGGGGCCTTCATCGCGGCGATGATGCTGCATGAGGCGCAAATGACCCTCGCGCTGAGTCTCGTGGCGTTCTTCCTGCTGGCCACACAGGCCACGTTTTTCAGCCCGGCGAAGATGGGCATCATCAAGGAACTCGTGGGCGGCAAGCGTCTCGGCCCGGCGAATGGGATGCTGCAAATGACGATGTTCATTGGCATCCTCAGCGGCATGTGGGCGGGCGGCGCGTGGTTCGGTGCGCGGCTCCATGCGCTGAATGATCCCTGGACCGCCGTGTGGGTGCCGATGCTGGTCGTGAGTACCCTGGCACTGCTGCAAATCCCCGGAGCGCTGGCGATCATGCGCACGCCGGAGCACTCGACGCCGGACTTCCACGCCGGCGTGTGGACGGAGCATTTCACGCACTTGAAACTCGTCTTTGGAAACCGGCCCATCAAGCTGGCGGCCATCGGCGTGAGTTACTTCTGGTTCATGTCGAACGCGGTGGGCACCATCCTCGTCACGCTGAGTCGTGAGCGTCATCCGGGTGACTCCGCCGCTGCGGCGACCACGCTTTCCACCATGGCGGCGATGCTCGGTCTCGGCATCATCACCGGCAGTGCGCTGGCAGCGCTGGCCTCAAAGCGGCGCACCGAGATGGGTCTCGTGCCCATCGCTGGCATCGGCCTCGGCGTGGCCACACTCTTGGCTGGGCTGGCTCCACAAACAGGACCGCTTGTTTACTTCGGCATGGTTGGCATCGGGCTGGCGGGTGGTGCTTTCATGACACCGCTGTATGCCTTTGTGCAGCAGCGCAGCCATCCTGATGAACTCGCGCGCGTGCTCTCGGCGATGAACCTCATGGATTGTCTCGCCTCCATCGTGGCGAACATCGTGGTCGTGAAGCTCATGCTTATGGCGCACATCCCCGCGCGCTGGCAGCTCGTCGCGCTGGCACCCCTGGCTTTCATTGCGGCGGTGTACATGTCACGACTGCTCACGCATGATCTGGTGCGTTTCATCCTGCTCACCATCGTGCGTCTGGCCTATAAAGTCAGGCCGGTGAACGCGCAGAACGTGCCGGAGACAGGCGGCGTGCTCATGCTCTCGAACCACGTCAGCTATGTCGATGCCTTCGTGCTCGGCGCCGCCTGTGGCCGCAAGGTGCGCTTCGTCATGTGGGACGAGCTTTATAACATCAAGTTCGTGACGTGGTTCCTGAAAGCTGTGGGCACCGTGCCCATCTCCGCCACGCGGGCAAAGGACGCCATCCGCAACGTCGCCGCCGCTTTGAAGGAGGGGCAGGTCGTGTGCCTCTTCCCTGAAGGTCAGATCACTCGTCATGGCATGTTCAATGACCTGCGCAAAGGCTTCGAGCTCATGGCGCGTCAGGGCGGGGCGCATGTGCAGCCCGTGTATCTGGAGGGGCTGTATGGCTCCGTCGTTTCGCATGAAGGCGGGAAGTGCTTCAAGCGCTGGCCGAAGCTGGTGCGCTATCCCGTGCGCGTGCATTTCGGCACGGCGGTGCCAGCACGCGACGGCACCACGGAGGCCGTGCATGGTCAGTGGCTCGACATGAGTGCCGCAGCTCTGGCCGCACGCACGGAGAGCCGCCGTCTGCCCAATCTACCCGTCCAGGCGACCGCGAATGCGCTGCGTCTGATGGAGGCCGAATGGGCGCAGCCGGGTGAGACCCTGCTCTGCCTCGCTCCGAGTGGCAGCGCGCTGCACCAGACCCTCCAGGCCTATACACAGTTCAAGCCGCTGATCACCCTTACCACTGACCTCACCGTGCTCTCCACGGCCACCGAACCCACGGTGGTCGTCATCGGCAGCGCGCAGGAGCTGACGCAGCTCAAAGAGCGCACCCCTGCCGTACGGCTCGTCATATGCTGGGATGATGTGAGCGTGCCGACACCGCCGGACGTGTATCGCGGCATCTTCGAAAGCGCGACAGGGGAGCTGCTGACCATCAGCGTGCCCGATCCAGAGATGCCGAAAGGAGAGGAGGGCAACCAACTCGGCCACGCCGAAGGCAATCTCGGGCGCGCCCTCCCCGGTGCCTTCACCTCCGCGCGGATGCAGACCTTCCTGGCTCAGTGGCAGCTCGAACTCACCGAGTTGGGCTTCTTGAAGCCGAAGTCGGAGATGCCCGCGATATGACACCACGGGCTTTCATCGTCAGCCTTCTGTTCGCCAGCACCTCGCTGACGGCCCAGACGCCTGATTGGAAAGCGATTCCGCCTGACCTCACTGTGCCCGCCGTGACGCTGGGTCAGCCCGCGCCGGGGAAGCGCGTGCAGCAAACCTCCGCAGGCTGGGAAAAGACCAAGGTGCATCATCTGCTGCATCTTCCGAACGACTGGCAGCCAGGGAAGAAACACCCAGTCATCATCGAATACGCGGGCAATGGTCCTTATGCCGATGCGCGGGGCGATACCTGCGATGGTAGTGTCGAGGGCTGCATCCTTGGTTACGGCATCGGCGGTGGCAAAAACGTGATCTGGGCCAGTCTTCCCTTCATCGAAGAGAAGGACGGCCTCACGCAAAATGCCCCCAAGTGGTGGGGTGATGTGGAGCAGACGAAGCGCTACTGCCGCGAAACCGTGCGCGACCTCTGCGCCCGCTTCGGCGGCGATGCGCAGCGCGTGTTCATCGCTGGCTTCTCGCGTGGCAGCATCGCGTGTAACTTCATCGGCCTGCATGATGACGAGATCGCCAAGCTCTGGCGCGGCTTCATCTGCCACAGCCATTACGATGGCTCCCGCCGCTGGCCCGGTGATGGTGGTGAAGCCGCTGTCCTGGAGCGTCTGAAGCGTCTCGGCAACCGTCCGCAGTGGATCAGCCAGGAGGTCACCACCGCCGCCACCGAGAATTGGCTGCACAGCACCGGCCTCACCGGCGACTGGACCTTTGTCCCCATGCCCTTCCCGAACCACAGCGCCGCGTGGGTGCTGCGTGATATGCCTGAACGGCGGCGCTTGCGCGAGTGGCTGGCGCGGGTGATCCGCTAGGGTCACTCTCCCACGACGAGTTTCACCCGCGGCGCGGGAGCTTCGGCGATGGTCTTCTCCCACAGCACCTTGTCCTTGTCATCGCGGACGGAGACGGTGAAATCCTTCAGGCGGTCCTTCCACTTATCGTCGGTCCGGTTCCAGACAATGAGGGTGTTGAGCGTGACATCGCGTGGGAACTTGAGCTTCCATGCCGGGTTATCTGTCTTGCCGTGCGTGTGGCTCACACTGTTGTTGTCGAAGACACCATCCGTGTTGCCGTCGATGGCGCGTTCCGCTTTGCCACCATACTCCTCGCTGCTCTGCGAGGCTTCGCCTTGGAAGGCGATATTGTTCGTGCCGCTGAAAACCTGCACCTCGGCCAGATTCAGAATGGCCTTGCCCTTCAGCTCGATCCAGACCTGGCGCCCCTTGATGCCGGAGCCTTCACCCGCCGAGGTGGCAGCAGCCGACTCGGCAGAGGCCGGGGCGCTGGAAAACCACTCCTTCCAACTTCCATCCTTGAACGAGTCGCGGAAGAACCAGCCCACGAATCCCAGCGCGCCGAGGTTCAGCAGCACGGCAAACACCACCTTCCAGCTGACACCTTTCCTGGTCGGCGCGGGAGCCGCCTTCACGGCACTGGTGGCTTCACCACTCTTGCCTTGCGGGCGCGGCATCATGCCGGTTGGTGGGTTCTGCCTGGACAGCGCACCCGTGGCGGGAGAGCCGGGCTTCGTCATTGCGCCGGACTGGGGTGGACGTGGCGCAGCGGCGCGCGGGATCTTGCTGGTTGGCGGTCCGGTGACCAGCGGCCCCGTGGCGGTTCCGGGGGCCATTTCAGGAGCCGTTTGCGGCTGGTAAACGAAACCTGACTGCATCGAATGCATCAGCACATCCAGAGCATGGGCCACCGTTTGCGGGCGGCGCGACGGATCAGGCTGGAGCAACCAGGCCAGCCAGTCCACGAGCGAGGTTTCGATGTCCGGGCGCATGTGGGTCAGCGCATGTCGGAGGTCAAAAGCCCCCAAGTCCGCCAGCACCTCCTCCACGGTCGAACCCTGGGCTGCCGTGGCACCCGTGGTCAGATAGAAAAGGCTGGCCCCGGCAGTGAAAAGCTCGCTCTGGGAGGTGGCAGGGCCGCCGTGCAGCCGCTCCGGGGCGGAGAACCATAGCGTCTCGGGAGCTGGCTCTCCGCGTGCCAGGGTGAGTCCCCAGTCCTGCACCTGGAGGAAGAGTCCGCCGCCCGGATGCTCGGCGATGATGAGATTGCTCGGCTTCAGATCTCCATGTGGCTGGCGGAGGTGCTCGCCCACGAGCATCGCATTGAGTAGCTGCACGGCGAGTGCCCGCACATCCGTGGTGGAAAGCTTCCTCTCCTGGGCAAAGGCGCGCCCGCTGATGCCTGGCATGAATTCATACACCAAGGCAAACTCCTCCTCCGTGGGCAGCAGCGTGATCAGCCCCGCGATCTGCGGATGCCGCACCTGGAGCAGTGCATGGACGAGCAATTGCAGCCTCTCCCGGTCCAGCGGATGCGAGGCCTCGTGGTCAGCCAGCAGCGCCTTGATCAGCACCTTGCGCCCTGTTGCGGTCTCGACTCCCCGATAAATCTTCGCAGCCGGTCCTGCGGCGAGGAGTTTTTCGGGGTGGAAGAAATCAGAATGCATGAATAAGCGCACCGATGAGAACGGGGAATCTCTCTCTGCGCAAGGCTGGAATGCGCCAGAGTCAAGTTCTGTGGGCGGGGAAGATCACTCCAGCACCTTGAGCTGGATGTGGCGGTACTCCATCACGCCACGGTCACCTTCGAGGCCGATGGGGCCGGTGGCGGGCATGGGGAGCGCGGCTTCGAGCACTTCGCCATTGCAGGTGCAATGGGCCACGCCGTCTTTCACGGTGACTTCGATCTGGTTCCACTCCTGGGCTTTGTATTGTTTTAGCTCTTTATACGGACCGGCTACGAGGTAGTCGCGGCACTGGAGCTGCGGTTTGCGTACAAAGACGCCGCTGTCTGCGTTCACGGCGGCGCGGAATTCCAGCTTGAGGACGAAGTTCTTCGGGAACTCCTCCACGGTGTAGAGTTGGCCGGTGAGCTTGTCCGCCTCGATCGGGAAGGTCACGGCGATGACTCCATCTTTCACGATGTAGCGGCCGGAATCGGCAGCCTCGGTTTTGCCATCGTGCTTGTCCAGGATGGCACCGGGATTTGGATTGTCCTTCTTCGTCTTCTCGCGGAAGCACCAGCCCGTGAGGTCTTTGCCATTGAAGAGGCTCTTAAAACCAGTCTCCGGCTGCCAGTCTTCGGCATGGAGGGTGGTGGTGAGAAGGAGAGAGACGAGGGCGAGGTGTTTCATGGTTGGGGATGAGTGCAAAGGAACGCGAAGTGCGTGGGGAATGTTGTGGGGAAATGCTGGATCAGGGCTGTTTGCGGCGCAGCAGGAGCACCCAGTCTTTTTGACTCGTGATCAGCGTGCCATTGGCATCTCGCGATTCGAGGTAGGCGGAGAAGCTGATGACGCCAGCGTAGGTCGCAAGGAGGGCGACAGGTTTTCCAGTGGCAGCATCTACCCCGGTCGCGTCCAGTTCTGACACCTTGAAGCAGAGCTTGGTCATGTCAGGGGCTATGCCAAATGCCTTGGCATCTGGCACGTAAACCACGGCAAAGCTGCCATCCTCAGCCACGGCGGCCATGGGCTGCTGCCCTGCGGTGAGTGGCTGAACAGCTTTGCTGATGATGAAGGCGTCATTCCGGCGCAGCTTCGTCCAGTCGAGTCCCTCGATGAACTTCCGCATCACACCCATCTGAACGGCCCCGGGCAGATCCATGGCCTGCTGCCAGGGCGTGCGGGCATCGGTCTGCTGCTTGCGCTTCGTGAGATCATGAAACTGCCAGATGCTGTGCGTGCCATAGACGTGGCCACAGGCACCGCTGAGCACGCTCCACCAAGCAGCGCGGCGCACGTCGTAGTCGTCGAACCACTCGGTGGGCTTTTTGTCCTTTATCAGGCTGCGCACGGGATGGTCCTCATAGCAGGGCTCGCCATCGAGCGTGGGTTTGAGCGCAGGCAGGGCCAGGTTCTTCGCGTTCATGTCGTAGTTCGGCTTGGCGCGATGGCTGTGGCCGCTCTGAAACATGTGGAAGTCGAGCCAGGGCTCGTCGGGCCAGTAGTCGGAGGAGTTTGCCCCGCCCTTCGGATGGTAGGTGATGAGGTGCCGCCCGCCGTCACCCTTTTTCAAACCGGCGGCCATGGCGCGGATGATGGCACGGTGCTGATCCGTCTCGATGGGGCGATCTCCGCCGAGGACCCAGATGACGGGTTTGCCCGCATAGCGCCTGCCCAGCCACTCGCCGTAAAGGGCGGCATTTTCAGGCGTGAAGATCTCGGGTCCCTTGCCCCACTTCTTGTTCCACTTATCACCCCAGGTCGGTAGCAGGCCGGTGTAGAGTCCGCGCTGGGCGGCTTGATCGATCACCCAATCGACATGGGTAAAGTAAGCTTCGCGCGGCTTGGTGGGATCGTTGTCTTCCAGCGGTAGATCACCAGCGGCGTTCGGTAGATCGAACTCAAACTCCGCGAGCGCGACGGCGAGGACGGTGTTGAAGCCTTTGTCGGCGCGGTTCTGCAAGTAGAGCTGCGTTTCCTCGCGAGTCAGGCGGTGGAAGAGTTCCCAAGCCGTGTCGGCGAGCAGGAAGAAGGGTTTGCTGTTCGTGGTTTCGAGATGGCGTTTGTCCGCCGCGACGCGGAGATCTGACAAAGGAGCTGCCTGGAGTGCCGAGCCACTCAGGAGCAGAAAAAGGAAAACAGTGCGCAGTGTCATGGCGGCGGAGTCTGAGAACTGCGCTCATGAATGACAAGCTTCGTCACGGGTGGAGAATGCCGTTTAGATGACAAAGGCTGCATCTCCAGGTTGATCTTGGGTTCAATCCTGCTGTCCCCACACCCGTGGCGTCTTGAAGCCTGCGGCTTTGGGGGCGCTTTTTGGCGGGACGGCCTCGGCGGCGAGTGTTTCCAGCCGGGCGCGGAGTTCAGCGACTTTGCCGGGATTGGCGGAGGCGAGGTTGGTTTTTTCGTTCGGATCAGAGGCGAGGTCGAAGAGTTCCACGCCGGGTGCATCGCCAGTGCCTTTCTTTTTGCCCTTCTTCTTGGCTTTGGCCTTGGGTTCCCCGCCGTCTTCGCTGTCGCTGATGTTTCCGGCGAGCACGAGCTTCCAGTCTCCCATGCGGATGGCTCCGTTGGCGGGGGTGGTGTTGATGAGGATGGCGTCGTGGGGCGAGGCTGCGCCTTCGGTGATGGCAGGCCAGGCATCGCGACCATCGAGGGGGAGTTTTTGCTCCAGGGAGACGCCGGCCAGTTTTAGCAGCGTGGGATACCAATCGACCATGTGCAGGACTGCATTGACCTTGCCGCCTGGGGAGATCTTCCCATCCCAGGTGGCAAAGGCGACGACGCGGGTGCCGCCTTCGTAGAGTGTGCCTTTGCCGGCACGGAGCGGGCCGTTGTCGGTGATCTGGCCGGGGCTGGGGCCGCCGTTGTCGCTGGAGAAGATGAAGAGGGTGTCTTTGCGCATCCCGGCGGCGTCGATGGCGGCGGAGATCTGCCCCACGGCCTCGTCCATGGCGGTGAGCATGCCTGCATACTTCTGGCGGGTGCCTTTGAGGTCGGGGTAGGCCTTTGAGTAGCTCTCAGGCACCTGATAGGGGCCGTGGACGGCATTGAAGGGGACGTAGAGGAAGAGCTGCTTCGTTTTGGCGCGCTCCTGGATGAGGCGGACGGACTCTTTGGCCAGGAGATGCGTGGAGTAGCCTTCGTCGCGGTTCTCTTGGTCATCGCGATGCCAGTCGTGGCCGCCATCGCGGATGTGGGTGAAGTAATCGAGCGCACCGTTGTAGTGGCCGTATTGATGATCAAAGCCGCGCTTCGTCGGCAGGTAAGCGGATTCGAAATCACCGAGGTGCCATTTGCCGACGATGGCGGTTTCGTAGCCGCCTTCCTTCAATGCCTGGGGAAGCGTGCGCTCCTCCAGCGGCAGGCCGTATTCCGCCCAGGGACGGACCACGCCGACCTGCAAGCCATGCCGCATGGGATAGCGCCCCGTCATGAGCGCGGCGCGTGTCGGTGAGCAGACGGGCTGGACGTAAAACTGATCCAGAATGGCCCCGGCCTTCGCGAGTTTGTCGAGGTGTGGCGTCTGGATTTCTTTCCCGCCCATGAAGCCACAGTCCGCCCGCCCGAGGTCATCTGCCAGCATGAAGACGATGTGCGGACGCGATGGCTCCGCGTAGGTCCAGGCTGCAAAAAAGGAGAGGAGCGCGATGAAGAAAGCGGATTTCATGAGCGCGCTAAAACGTGGGCTCGTAGCCCGTCTTGCCGCATCTCTTGTGGAGAGGTGGTGCCTGAGACAGGACTCGAACCTGCACTAGTTTCCCAACCAGATCCTAAGTCTGGCGCGTCTACCAATTCCGCCACTCAGGCAACGAGGGCTAGCGCGGTCATGATTCCAGACCTTGCGCAGGCTGCAAATGAATTGTCAGCGGTCTTGTCGGGGAAGCAGTCGCAAAGCCAGCAAGCCGGTGATCAGCACCATGATCAGCGGTACGAGGCCGATTTTTAGATTGGGGCCGATCCAGGGGAGCCAGCTCTTCTGATACAACATGAGTCCGCTGAACCATTTCAATCCAAAGACCCAGCCGCCGTGCAGTCCTATGCCAGCCCAGAGTGAGCCAGTTTGCATCCGCGCCTGGGTGAGCACCCAGCCGACGGCGAAGAGGGTGGCGAACTCGGCGAGGAGGAAGTCGATGTCGCCAAACCCCATGGCGATCTGCGCCAGTACGGCAAAGCCGCTGTGCCAGACGACCTGATCATCGGCGATCTGCCAGCCCTCCGGGGGCTTCATGAAATGCACGATGGCGAAGATGAAGGTGGCCCACAGCACCGCTGTGCGCGTGGTCATGGTTCGCAGCAGGAGGCCGAGCAGGAGGGCGCGGAAGAAAAATTCCTCGACGATGCTGGCACCGAGGGATGCGGTGATGGGCTCGCTGAGCTTCATCCAGCCCGGCTCTGGGCGGAGGCGATAAGCGCCTAGCTGAAAAAAGACGAAGCCCATGAGCAGCAGCAACCCGGCGGCAAGGGCAAAGCCGAGCAGCCACTGGCGCAGGCCGGACGCGAAGGGCTTCCAGATGGGCAGGAGGCTGCGGTCAATTTTGACGCTACGGAGAAAGGGCCAGATGAAGACGATGGCACAGACGAGGACGGCGCGGTTAAAATAGCGCGGGAGGTGGGCGCGCTGGATTTCTTTGGTCAGCCACTGGCCGATGCCGCTTTCACCCATGGGCGAACTTTTCAGCCAAAGGAGCGTGCTCTGCCCCAGCTCAAAGAGGGGCGCGGAGAGCAGCGCCCCGCCGAGCATGACGGCGAGGAGGTAAAGCAGCAGCTTCGGCAGCGCGGAGACAGGTGGGGTGATGGCGGGTTGCATCGGCGGCAAGCTAGCGCATCCTGAGCGCTCTCAATGACCAAAAACCAAATCCACGAATGGCACGAACGCTTGGAAGATGGGCGGAAACAATACATCCGCGCCCACTGGAACTCCCGCGAATGGCTTTTCCGCCTCGCCCACCCGGATGGCGAGGAATGGATGCCGATGTCACCGACCGTGGAAAACTGGCTGGCGCTGCGTGATGTGCTCTTCCGCAAGTATCAGCGGAAACGGCTGCCCATCAAACATCTGCAAACCGTGGACAACGTGCTCGCAGACCTGGGCTGGCGCGTGGATGAGAACGGTGAGGCGGTGAAGATCGGGGCGTAAAATTCGTTCTACGACGGCAGCTTCACCTTCCCATGCGGGACGCTGACGTGCGGATGATCGGCTGCGAGGAACCGCCATGGAAAACCCACGGCCTGACTGATGCCAACGCGAATGTCCGTGACCACGCGCGGAGTCTCTGAGGCTGCGATCAACCCACATGCGACGGGTTTGCCACGGCCCGCCATGATTATGCCGTGATGCTCGCCCGTGATACCGAGCGCTATGCCAAGTTTGCCGGGCCCGGAGCAGAGTTCATACGGCTTTTGTTTGTTACGCCGCTGTTGCATCGCCTCGATTCCCCGACGCGGCTCCAGAGCCCGGATGAGGATCAGACCATCACGTCCACCGCCTTTGACGAGCAGATTGAAGAGCCAGTACATGCCGTAATTCAGATAGACGTAGGCCGTGCCGGGCGACTTCGTCTGCACAAACTCGCGCGCGCTTGGTCGTGATGCTGTGTGGCAGGCGGCATCTCCCTCCACGGCATAGGCTTCCGTCTCCACGATGATACCAGAGCAGCCCTGCCACATCAGTTCCACGCCGATGAGATCGTGCGCGACGTTGAGGACATCGCGCTGGAAGAAGTCGGGCTTGAGAAAACCGCCAAACATGGCTCACAGCCCAGTCGGATGATCCACAAAACTCCAGGGCAGTCCAAACTGCTCTTGCACATGTTGGGCGAGCGCCTTCACGCCGAAGGTCTCGGTGGCGTAGTGACCGCCGTAGAGGACGTTGATGCCGAGTTCCTCCGCCAGCGTGTAGCTCCAGTGTGGTCCTTCGCCGGTGATGAAGGTATCGATGCCTGCTTTGGCCGCTGCGGCGATTTCGGAGCCGGAACCACCGGAGGAGATGCCGATTTTTTTCGTGATGCGTGGCCCACCGGCACAAACATGGATGCGACCACCATCGAGAGCCGTGGTGAAGCGGGCGAGCACGTCATCAAGCGGCAGTTCAGTCTCGCAGGTGACACCGACGAACATGCCTTTGTAATCGAGGAAGCCGCCGCTCGGCGTGAGTTGCATGGCTTTGGCGATGCAGGCGTTGTTTCCGAGCGCGGGATGCACATCCAGCGGCAGGTGTGCGCTGTAGATGGCGAGGTTATTTTCCAGAGCGAGCTTCATGCGCTCAAAGGTGCCGCCCGTCCATGGCTGGAGCGCGCTCCAAAACATGCCGTGATGCACGATGAGCAGGTCCGCACGCGTGGCGATAGCCTTTTTCACCACAGGCAAAGTGGCGTCCACAGCAGCGGCGATGCGGGTGACCTGCCCGCTGCGGTTTTCGAGCTGGAGCCCGTTCACCGCGTTCGAGTAGTCCGGCAGCTCCGCGATGCGGAGAGTGGTGTTGAGATGGGCGGTGAGGTCGGTGAGCGAGGGCATGGCGGTGGTGAATGACGAAACCCGAATGAACGAATGACGATGTCGGCCGCGCCAGTGCGTCTGGCTCAGTCGTTGAAGAAGTGGCGGCCAGTCTGGCCGGCTTCGGTCTTGTTATCGACTTCCCAATACACGTCTTCGAAGATGGACTCGGGCTCGGGATAAGGACTAGCTTTGGCAAAGTCGGCGGAGGCTTCGGCTTCGGCCTGGGCTTCACGGTCGATCTTCTTGAGCTCGGCTTCGGTGGCGACGCTTTCCTCGATCAGTACGGCTTTCCAGACCTGGATGGGGTCGTGTTCTTTCTGGAAGCGTTCGACCTCTTCTTTGGTGCGATATTTGAGTTTGTTCGCATCAGCGACGGAGTGGCCTTCCCAGCGGTAGGTGGAGATCTCGATGATGCTGGGTTTGCTCTCGTTGTGTGCGCGGTCGAGGGCCTGGCCGACACGGGCGCGGACTTCGTAGAGGTTTTCTCCCATGAAGTGATCCCAGGCCATGCCGTAGCCTTCAGCACGCTGGGCGAGGCATTGACCGAAGGCGGAGCTGCGCTCCTGGCTGGTGCCCATGGAGTAGCCATTGTTTTCGATGACGTAGATGACGGGCAGATCCCAGAGTTCGGCGAGGTTCAGGGACTCATGGAAGGCACCCTGGTTCACCGCGCCATCGCCGAGGAAGCAGAGGGCGGCGCCTTTGAGTCCGCGATATTTCAGGCCGTAGGCGAGACCAAGTCCGAGCGGGGTCTGGCCGGCGACGATGCCGTGACCGCCCCAGTAGTTTTTCTCGGGGGCGAAGTAGTGCATGGAGCCGCCTTTGCCCTTCGAGCAGCCGGTGGCTTTGCCAAAAAGTTCCGCCATGCATTCGTTCATGCCCATGCCGACGGCGAGGGCGTGGCCGTGGTCGCGGTAGGCGGTGATCATGTGGTCGTTTTCGCCGAGCAGGGAGGCACAGCCGACGGCGACGGACTCCTGGCCGATGTAAAGATGGAGGAAGCCGCCCATGCGTCCGGCCTGGTAATGCTGGAGTGACACCTGCTCGAATCGGCGGATGCGGACCATCTTGCGATACAGCTCGATTTTATCATTAGCGGTGAGCTTCTGATTCACGGGGACGGCGGCGGGATTCGGCGTGGGGGCTTTTGCGAGGGCCATAAATGGGGCGCGATGGTAGCGGTGGTTCAGCGGGACGCAAGCGGCGAGGGCGGTGACAAAGGGCTTGTCGTGGCCTCGCCCATGCTGTTCACATGGAGGAGAAAGCAAAGAACGCACCATGAACGAGTGGGATCGCCGCATTGTGGCCGCACAGGGCTATGTGGAACTCGGCCTCCATGAAGAGGCCCGGGGCGTACTTTCACATCTGCCGCCGGAGGTGCATGAGCGCCCTGACGTGATGGAGCTGAACGTGCTCTGCCACATGAATGACCATCGCTGGGCGGAGGCGCTGGGTTTGGCCCAGGAACTCTGTCGCATTGAACCTGAGGAGCCGGGCGGGTTCATCCATGCCGCTTTTTGCCTGCACGAGATGGGTCGCACGGAGGCGGCGCTGGATCTTCTGGCCAGTGGCCCGGCGGCGCTGCGAACAAAACCGGTGTATTATTACAATGTGGGCTGCTATCTGGCCCGCCTCGGACAGGAGGAAAAGGCGCTCCAATTGCTAAAGCAGTCCTTCGAAATGGATGGCGACCTCCGCCGCGATGCCCGCAAGGACCCCGACCTCCACTCCTTGCGCCAGAAGCTGGAGACGATCTGATCTGCGATTCCTTTTTTGATGCACAAGCCTACGTCCAGTCACCTCACCGCCGTCACCTCATGGTTTGAGGACAATTTCCGCGAACGCGGGGAACTGGGTGCATCCGTCTCCATTTGGCAAGGCGGGACGGAGATACTCGCGCTGAGTTCGGGCCATTCCGACCGCGCCCGGACACGAGCCTGGTCAAACAACACTCTCGTGCCGGTGTGGTCCGCCACGAAAGGTCCCGCCGCTGTCTGTGCGCTGATGGCTTTGGATGAGGCGAAACTGCCGCTCGATTGCCCGGTGGGTGAAATCTGGCCGGAGTTTGTCGGCGCAGGAAAAGGCGAGATGAGTTTTGCCCATCTCTTTTCCCACACGGCGGGGTTGTGCGCC
>JBILPY010000305.1:0-5524 GCA_044373575.1 Prosthecobacter sp.
CTTGGGCAATCCGGCGGCGGTGAAGACGTCGATCACCTGGCCTTCCGTGGTGATGGCCTTGCTCACGAGTTGGCGGATGGCGGCATCGATCTGCTCGGGCGTCTTGCGGTTGGTGCTGCTCTGCTTGTTCAGCGCAGCTTGCAGGGCTTGGAAAAACGAAACATCGTCGCGAATCTCCGTCGCTTCATCACTGGCAGCGCAGAGGGCGAAGGCGCGGGAGAGTTCAGTCACCACCTGCACCCAGCGCTTCTTGCCGTCTTCCTGTTCGAGGATGTGCTCCTGTCCGGCGGGGATGAGCGCGAGGCGCTCTGTGGGTTTGCCGGTGGTCCACTTGTCCCAGTTGAAGCCGTGCATCATGTCGCAGGCGATGCCGTGTTTCTCCAACATCACGGCGATGGCTTGGGCCGTGTCGAAGGTCGGGTTCCCCTGACCGCCGCTCTCGGTGTAAGTGATGAGCGCCTTCTTGAGCTGATCGGCGAGGCCGAGGTAATCCACCACCAGCCCGCCGGGCTTGTCGCGAAAGACGCGGTTCACGCGGGCGATGGCCTGCATGAGGCCGTGGCCCTGCATCGGCTTGTCGGCATACATTGTGTGCAGGCAGGGCGCGTCAAAGCCGGTCAGCCACATGTCGCGCACGATCACTATCTTGAAGGCGTCCTTGGCGCTGGCCCAGTCGGGGCGCAACGCGATGAGCGCATTGCAGAGGTCCACGCAGATGCGGCGGCTCATGCAAACGATCATCGCCTTGCCGTCCATCGCCTCCACGCGCTTCTCGAAATGCGCCACCAGGTCGGCGGCCACCAGCGCGATGCGTTTCGAGGGATGACTTAACAGGCACGGGCGTAAGTTGGGGCGAACGATCACGCGAGAACTTGCTTCACCACTTTTCCCGAGACGTCGGTGAGGCGGAAGTCGCGGCCTTGGGTGCGGAAGGTGAGGCGTTCGTGGTTGATGCCCATTTGATGGAGGATGGTGGCGTGTAGGTCGTGGACGTGGACGGGGTTTTCGACGGTGTGGTAGCCGAATTCGTCGGTCGCTCCGTAGGTGATGCCGGGTTTCATGCCACCGCCGGCGAGCCACATGGTGAAGGCGTGCGGGTGGTGGTCGCGGCCCCATGTTTTTCCGGCAACTTGGGCGACGGGAGTGCGTCCGAATTCTCCTCCCCAGATGACGAGGGTGTCTTCCAACAAGCCGCGTTGTTTGAGGTCGGTGAGCAGTGCGGCGGCGGGCTGGTCGGAGGCGGCGCACTGGCGCTTGTGCTCCATGTCCATGTTCGTGTGGGAATCCCAGCCGCGGTCGTAGAGCTGGACGAAGCGGACGCCGCGCTCGACGAGGCGGCGGGCGAGCAGGCAGTTGCGGGCGAAGGATGGTTTCGTGGGGTCGGCACCGTAGAGTTTGAGGATGTGCTCCGGCTCGTCCTTGATCTCGGCGAGCGCGGGCACGCTGGCTTGCATACGGAAGGCGAGTTCGTAGGAAGCGATGCGCGAGGCAATCTCGGGGTCGCCCAGAACGTCGCTCTGGCGGCGGTTCATCCACTGAATCATGTCGAGTTCGCGGCGGCGTCCGGCGGTGGTGACGCCCGGCGGATTGTCGAGGTGAAGCACGGGCGCGCCGCTGTTTCGGAAAGGCACACCCGCATGGCGCGAATCGAGAAAGCCATTGCCCCAAAAACTCTGGAGCAGCGGCTGGCCGTCACTCGACCCGGAGGTGAGAACGATGTAGGCGGGCAGGTCGCTGTTTTCCGATCCGAGGCCGTAGGAAAGCCACGCGCCGAGCGTGGGGCGGTCGCCGAGCAGCGTGCCGCAGTTCATGAAATTGACGGCAGGATCGTGGACATTCGTATCCGTGTGCATGGAACGGATGACGGTGAGTTCGTCCGCTACTTTGGAAAGATGCGGCAGCAACTCGGAGATGATCGTGCCCGACTGGCCGTGCCGTTGAAACGTGTAAGGCGAACCTTTCAAACTCGGCGTGCCGCGAATCAGTGCGAACTGCTGGTTATTTTTCAGCAACTCCGGCGGGATGGGTTTTCCGTCGAGTTCATTGAGCTTCGGCTTTGGGTCAAACAAATCCACGTGCGACGGCCCGCCCGCCATGAAGAGAAAGATGACGCGTTTGGCGCGCGGCGCGAAATTCGGGAAGCCGGGCAGTCCGCCGGATGCGAGCAAATCGGGCTTCAGCAACGACGCCAGTGCCAGCGCGCCGAGGCCGCCTGCGGAGCGTCCGAGGAAGGCTCTGCGTGTGAGCGATGTGTTGAAAGCAGAGAGCGGCGTCATGGCCTGTTGAGGGTTTCGTCGAGATTCATGAGCACCGTCGCGACGCTCGTCCACGCAGCGGAGAGATCGTCCGCATAGCGTTTGGTCTGCTCGTCAATGAACGCGAGAAATCGCACGCGTTCTTCGTTGTCGGGCTTGCGGCAAAGACCAAGGCGAAAGGCGAGTTCCAGACGTGCCGCGTTGTCTTCAGGCGCTTCGGAAAGGATGCGCTTTGCGAAGGCGCTGGCTGCTTCGAGAAAGATGGGATCGTTGAGCGTCACGAGCGCTTGCGTGGGCAAATTCGCGGTGTTGCGGCGCGAGGTGCAGACGGCCCGCGACGGTGCGTCGAGCAATTCCATCGTCGGGTGCAATGCCATGCGTCGCCAGTAAACGTAGAGGCTCTTGCGGTGGAGATCGTCGCCACTGCTGGCGGTCCATTTTCCCGGCAGGTCGCGGTCTTCCCAGTAGTTGTCCGGCTGCGGAGGAAAGACGCTGCGCCCGCTGCCGGCGGACTTCAGCAAACCGCCCAGCGCAAGCGCCTGATCGCGGATTTGCTCGGCGGGCAGACGCACCCGCGCCATGCACGCGAGCAGGCGATTCTGTGGATCGCGCGTGGCGATCTGCGGCGGGATGCGGGCTGACTGCCGATACGTCGCCGACGTCACGATGAGGCGGTGGATTGCTTTCATGTCCCACCCGGATGCGACGAACTCACTCGCGAGCCAGTCGAGCAATTCGGGATGCGTCGGCCACTCCCCTTGCAGGCCGAAGTCCGCCGGTGTGCGCACGAGGCCATGCCCAAAGTAGCCCTGCCAGAAACGGTTCACCACGACCCGTGCGACGAGCGGGTTTTTCCCATTCACCAGCCAGCGTGCAAACTCCAGTCGGTTGCCCGGCTGTGCGATTTCGCCAAGCAGAAACACTGGCACTCCCGGCGATACTTTCTCTCCGTGAGTCAGGAAATTTCCCCGCACATGGATGAACGTCTCGCGCGGTTGCGCGCGTTCTTTCATCACCGGAACCGACACCGTCTTCTTGTCGGGCAGTTCGAGTTTCAAATGCGGCCCGCCCTGCGCGAAGGCCACGCCGGAGTGCTCGATGTTATTAAACAACGCGAAGATCCGATAGTAATCCGCCTGCGAGATGGGATCGAACTTGTGATCGTGACACTCCGCGCAGCCGACCGTGAGACCGAACCAGACGGTGCCCGTGGTGTTCACGCGGTCCACGACGCCCTTCAGCCGGTATTCCTCCACGGGATACGTGTTCCCTTTCGCTTGTGGTGCGTTCCGGTGAAAGGCGGACGCGATGCGCTGCTCGGTCGTCGCGTCCGGCAGCATGTCGCCGGCGAGTTGCTCGATGGTGAATTGGTCGAACGGCTGGTTGCGCTGAATCGCCGCAACCACCCACTCGCGGTAAGGCCAGATGTCGCGCTGCTTGTCGTCCGCAAAGCCCCGCGTGTCCGCATAGCGCGCCAGATCCAGCCAGTCCTGCGCGCGCCGCTCGGCGTAATCCCGCGTGGCCATCAGCCGGTCCACCACACGTTCGTAGGCCCCGGGCGCGGAGTCGGAGAGAAAAGCATCCACCTCCGCGACCGTCGGCGGCAGCCCCGTGAGATCGAGCGTGACGCGACGGATGAGCGTCGCGCGCTCCGCCTCCGAAGAAGGAAAAAGCCCTTCCTTCTCGAGCCGCGCGAAGATGAAGCGATCGATAGGATTCCGGATTGGAGATGGCGGATTGCGAACTTCCGGGAGTGCGGGCGTTCGCGGCGGAACAAACGCCCAGTGTTGTTCGTAGCGGGCGCCTGCTGCGATCCAGCGTCCCAGCAAATCCCTTTGTGCAGCCGTGAGCACTTTGCGGCTCCTCGGCGGCGGCATTACCTCGTCTTTATCCGTCGAGTTCATCCGCGCCCAGACCTCGCTCTTTTTCAAGTCACCCGGCACGACCGCCACCGCCCCACTCTCGGTCTTTCCGTAAGCACCATCTTTCGTATCGAGACGCAACTCCCCTTTGCGACGTTTCGCATCCGGGCCATGGCACGAGAAACATTTGTCGGAAAGAATCGGACGGATGTCTTTGTTGAAGGACAATGAGACCGGTTCAGCGGATGACGAGGATCCGCAGACCAGCAGCCAGATACCCAGGAAGAAAGGAAATAGCGTCCCCTTGTGCATCGTGTGGAAATAATCGACACCTGCACGTTCGCCCAGCGGATTGCCTATGGTAATCTCTTTCGCTCCGTTCGGTTGCCAGCGCACGTCGTCGTCCTTGCGGAAATTGTCCTTCGCTTCGCTCGCGACCTGCGGTTTGGCTTCGCTTTGAAGGAATGCGCTGCCGCGCAGGGCAGTGTCGGAGTCATTGAGGGGCGGGTTGGCGAGGAGTTGTCTTTCGCTTCGCAAAAGACCCGCCAAGTGGCTTCGCGGTTGGGGATTCGCGCTCACGCGCGTCGCGGTGTCGGCGCGGAGGTCGGGATGGAGGTCGCGGCGGAAGGTGTCGGCGTGCTCGGGGCCGAAGTCGGCCTCGATGCCGCGCAGGGCGAGGTTCATCACGGCGAGGCGGCGGGTGGTGGCGTTGCTTTGTTTCGGCTGCTGCCGCCGCAGCCTCACCCTGCGGGCTCGCGTTGCGAGACCAAATGGGCGCTGCCGCCGCGCCCATTTGTCCTGGCCGTAGATGGAGATGTCGCCGAGCTTGCCGCCGTGGGATTCGACGAATTTTTCCGACTGCACGAACATGCCGCCGGAGCCGCAGGCGGGGTCGTAGATGCGGCCTTTGTAGGGGGCGAGCATCTCGACGAGGCAGCGCACGACGCAGGACGGGGTGTAGAACTGGCCGCCGTTCTTGCCCTCGGCGCTGGCGAAGCGCGTGAGGAAATATTCGTAAACGCGACCGAGCAGATCGACGGAGCGGTGGGTCTTCTCGCCCTCGCTGGCGGCGGTGAGTTCGATGGTGGCGATGACGTCGATGAGTTCGCCGAGGCGTTGCTTGTCGAGGCCGGGGCGGGCGTAGTCCTTGGGGAGGACGCCCTTGAGGCGCGGGTTGTCGCGCTCGATGGCGACCATGGCGCCGTCCACGAGTTTGCCGATGGTGGGCTGCTTGGCGCTGGCCTGGAGGTGGGACCAGCGGGCTTCGGCGGGCACCCAGAAGACGTTCTCGGCTTTGTATTCGTCGGGGTCTTCGGCATTGGCGCCGGCGTAGTCGCCCTGGCCGGCGAGGAGTTTGGCGCGGTGCTCCTCAAAGGTGTCGGAGATGTATTTGAGGAAGATGAGGCC
>JBILPY010000233.1:0-6583 GCA_044373575.1 Prosthecobacter sp.
GTAGGTGCTGGCATTCGAGCTTAGCTTGGTGACGCCAGCTCCAGAATTGGCAACGACGACAGCACCGCTGCCGGTGATCACGTTGGTGATCTCCACGGTGTTGCTGCGGTTGGTCCGCAGAGTCGCGCCACTGCTGATCGCGATGCTGCTGCTGCCGACATTGCCTGCCGTGCCTCCATTGCCGAGCTGGAGTGTTCCATTGCTCACGGTCGTGCCGCCAGTGTAGTTGCTATCTCCCGTAAGCGCCCAAGTGCCGGCGCCCGCTTTCTCGAGCGTGAGGACACTCGTCGCGGTTTGACCGATGCTGACGATCTCATTGGCCCCTGCGTTTGTGCCACTGAGCCGGAAAGTGCGCGAGAGGGTCGTGTCACCGGCCACCGTGAAGGCGGATGTGAATTTCAGGGAGCCAGTGCCGTTGTTTTCGACCCCGGCGGCTAGGCTCGGCATTGTGGTGCCATTGGTGAAAAGCTGAATCTCACGGTCCGTGCTGGCATCGGTGCTGCCGATGTAGCGCAGGGTGGAAACCGTGGCCGCGGTGGATGTGGTGTCATTCATCACGATGATGGGCGAGCTGCTGCCCGTGCCGAATGAACTCACGACCCCCGCATTGGCGATCACGCTGGCCTCCATGACAGCCCGCCCGATATTCGTGTGGCCCGCGTAGCTGTTCGCCGCGCCCATCAGCACCGTGCTGCCGGAGTAGGCTTCGAAGTTGAGGTTGTTTTCGTTCGTGCCGCTGCCGCCGATCATGAGGCTCCGTAAATCTGTCGTTAGCGAGCTTTGCAGGCCGAGGGTAAACATTGCCGAACCGCTGCCGACCAGCGAACTGCCGCTGCCGAGGACATACATGCCTACCAGTGTTTCCGCGCCGGTGGTGGTGTTGTTCCCGAACGAGACTTTCGTGCTCGTAGTGGCGGACCCGAAGAACAGCGTCGGGTCAGTGGTCGAGGTGAATTGATTTGTTCCCAGAAAGTTCAGATTCCCCTCGGTGGCACGGATTTGGACACCTGAGGATGCCGTGGTCCCTGCAAAAGTCATGGTGCCTGCGCCCGTCTTCGTGAAGCCCGTGGCATTGCTCAAAGTGATGGTCGAGGCAAAGGTCAGGATGCCTGAGCCGTGATGATGCACGGTGAAGTCCGCCGGTGTGCTGCTGGAGAGAGTGCGCGCTGCGGTGGTCGTGCTCTGCAAGGTGACTTCGCCGGTGACATTCGGCGTGATGAGGATGCCGCCGCTGCCGTTGGTGAGATTGCCACTAAGGCTGAGGATGGTTCCGCCAGCGGTATTGAAGCGCAGCGAGTTCGTGGTGATCGCCGCCTGACTGACCGCACCTCCGGCGACATCGACATTCGCATTCGTGGCGAAGGTCGTGCTGTAGCTGCCAGTGGCTAGGCCCGTGATGGCTCCAGACTGGTTTGCTGTGGCAGTTGTACCGCTGCTGGTGATCGCCAGCGGGCTGCCACCTTCCGTGGCAGCGAGCTGGGCCGTCGTTCCCGTCGTTCCGACGACATAGTAGCCGACGCCTAGTGTGAGCCCGCCGGGGGCGGTGCCTGAGAAGCTGACCTGGGTGCCGTTTGCCAGACCGGCTAGAGAGACCGTGTCGCCGAGATCTGTCCAAGTGATACCCGCGGTTTGCACTGCCGCAGAGGTGGCCCAGGTGCTGTTCCCGACGGTCATGCCGCCATTCAGGATGCCATTCGTGTTAATGCTGGTCGTCGTGATGCTGCCGTTGGTAGGAAGGGTCAGATTTACCGCACTGCCGGAGCTGGTCCCTCGCGTGATCGGCCCCAGCGCCATCGTGGCGGAGCCATCTGTGCCAGACACGACGGTGATGGCGCTGCGACCTCCCGAGAGCGTGGTGCTCGCAAAGCTCTGCACGTTCGCCGTCGCTGCTTTTCCAGACATCAGAAGCGTGCCGCCGCCTAGCGCGGAGCCGCCGTTGGCCAGGACACCTCCGCCGAGCCCGAGATTGTTCGTGCCGAGGATGATGCCGCTCGTCGGCGTGGCATTGGCATAGTCGAGGTTCAGGGTGCCTCCGCGCACATTCACCAGCACGGTGGTCGGCGTGGTGGTGTTGGGCGTGAAGGTGTTGGCCCCGCGCAGATTCACCGTGCCGCTTTCGATCTTGGTGATGCCAGTGATGTAGGTCGCCGCCGTGGTGCCGTTCGTGATGCTACCGGTGACATTGATCGTGCCCGCACCTCCCAGAAGACCGTAGCGCGTGGCCGCCGCCGTGGCTCCGGTGCGCAGCGTGCCACTGATCGTGAGCGTGGTGCCAGCATCGGCCGAGATGCGTGGACCGGTGCTGTCCAGCCCGATGGAAAGAGTTCCGCTGAGCGTGTTGTTCCCCGTGATGTTTCGGATGGCACCGTAACCATTGATTCCGTTGCCCGCATTCGATCCGCTGCCGTTGAAGGTGATCCCATTCGCCACGGTGATGCCACCCGTGAGCTCCAGGGCTGACCCCAGCGCGATGCTCTCATTCACCGTGATGGCGGAGGTGCTCAGGGCATTGTTACTGGCAAAGCGCAGCACCCCGCTCGTCACCGTCGTCGCTCCTGTGAAAACCGTGCCGCTGTCTCCGCTCACAGTTAGCATTCCGCTGCCTTCTTTGGTCAAAGTGGCACTGGTAATGTTGAGCCGACTGCCCACCACATGATTACCCGCGCCGCTGAAGATCAAATTGTGCGACCCACTCAGGATGTTCGAAGCAGTCCCGCTCGTATGCGTAAGCGTCAGCGTGCCCTGATCCGCATGAAATCGCGTGGGGGCCACGAGTGTGATCGTATTCGTCCAATTGTTGTTCCCCGCCGTGTTTCGGATCGCGCCCGTGTTTGCCACTCCCTGCCCGCCCAAAGTCACTGCGCGCGTTACGTTGATCCCACCTCCGAGTTGGATCGCCGCGCCCTCCAGGAGGCTGACGGTGCCGGAGGTTCCCAGAGCAGCCGCATTTTTCATCTCGACAATCCCAGACGCGATGGTCGTCCCGCCCGTGTAGGTATTCACTCCACTCAGCACGACTTTGGAAGCAGGCGTGCCATTGATGAAAAGCGTCACCGCACCGGCACCATTGTTCGCAATGATGGAGTTCACCGTGAGTGTGGAACTCGTTGAGCCATTCGTCAGGTAAAGCTGACCCACCGTGGTGTTGTTCGGCCCTCCTGAGGTCACCGTGCCCGCCGAGCCCACCACGCCGATCGTCAGATTCCGTGCATCCGAAGCTAGCAGGATACCGCCCGTGGAGGTGGTATCGGTCGAGCCGAATCTCAGCGTCTGCCCGGCCAGATCCACCACTCGATCCGCGCACTGATCATTCATCGTCATCGTGCCGAGGTTGGTGGTCGCAGCTCCGAGCGTGACCGATCCCGTCGAGCTATCCGTCAGCTCCAGATGGCTGGCGGGTGAATAACCCACGAGCCCGGTGATGGCTGTTCCTCTGACTTGCTGTAGGTCGGACGAGAAAGCCCCGATCACGCCTGAAGTCACACGCGCCCAGCTTACTGCTCCAGCGGCACTCCGATAAGTCGCCCACGGGCCGAGAAACCCATCCGTCTGAGTTGTCGTTATGCTGCCAGAAGCCGGAGCCACAAAAGCGAGCGTCGATGAAGCGCTCCTCGTGATCGTCCCCAAACTCACATTCATCTGCCCGCCCACTCCTGAGGTCAGACTGATCACCGATGTCCCGCCCGCTGCGCCCGCCGTCGTCAGATTCAGATTGCCAAAGGTTTGCGAGTTTGTCGTTCCGGCCTTGCCCGTGAGTTGCAGCACGGTGGAGGAGTTGTTCCCGCCGATCATGTTCAGAGCTCCCGCTGTGCTGACGCCATTGTACAAAATATTGTCCGTGGGTGCCGTAGCAGCGCTGAAGTCGAGGATCGTCACGCTTCCCGCAAAGATGCCCGTCCTGCCCAGCGTGGTGGACCCGGTGTAAGTATTAGCCGATTGAAAAGACAACGTCCCGACTCCGCTACCCGTCGCGAACCGGCTGAACCCGAACGCTCCGCTGATACCACCTTTGATAATCGTACCCGTGACACCTGCAGTGTTTGTCTGGATGGCTGAATTCGCCGTCATCGTGATCGCTCCCGCCAGAGTGATGCCGCTCGTGTCCACGCGGATCGCTCCATACTGGCCGTTGCCGCCAGTGCCGGCGATGCTGATTGGCATGTTGTAGGTGCCTGCACCCACCACGGAGAAGGTGCTGTCCGTCTCCACCACCACGTCAGATACCGCTCCGAAAGTGGTCGGAGCAGCGCTTCGGAAGAACACACCTCCATTGTTGCCTTTGATCGTCAGCGTCCCCGTCAGGCCGGGATTCGAGACTATGTCAAAGCGCATGAACTGCTGCGCCGTGCCGCCAGATTTCTGGATCGTGAGATTGCTCCCCGTGACGAGTAAGTTGCTGGCAAAGGTGATGAAGTTGCTCCCCGTGCTGCTCAAGTCCGCCGCATTGATGATGCCGCCAGCCGCGAAGTTCAGCGTCCCACTGGAGCCCGCAATGCTGTACTGCTGACCCGTGCCAGGTCCGGCTGAGAAGCCCATGAAATTCACGCCGCCCACATTGGCCGTGCCACTGGTGATGGTCACCGTATTGCTGGAGACGAGCGTCGAACCTGTGATGCCCATCTGCGCGATCGTGCTGCCGCTATTGTCCCAGTTCACATTTGTGGTTCCATTCCACCATTGGTTGGCCCCAAGCCACTGACCGGCACCATTAGGCTGGCCGCTACCAGTGTTATTCGCATCCCACACCAACTGGGCATGCAAGAGGGGGGCTGACACCGTCAGATACACCAGTGAAAGGACACGATGGAGGAGATGACGGCGCAGAGACGCCGTCGAGAGAAGATACGAGGACATGATGGTGGGAGTCGATGTCCGTCGAGCGGCTGCCCAAGATGCTGAAATCCTCCATCGGTGAAGACGAAGGTCACGGTTTCCAACACACCGGGCTCGATGGGGGGAACTCGTTAACTCGCAGATGCCATGCCATGCGGGGACTGTTTATTGCAAACATGTCATCACATCCACTGAGGAGAGATGGAGGTTCCAAATCCAACACGTAATTGTCCCATGCACCGTCTCCTCTTCCTCTTCCCGCTAGCGGCCTTTGCCCAATCGAGCCCGCCGCCAAAGCCTCCCGTCGTCCCTACGGACCTCGCACCGCAGATCGAGACGCTGAAGCCCGGCGTGAAGATGACGCTGCTCGCCGAGCATCCCTCGCTTGTCACGCCCACGGGCATCGATGTGGATGAAAAAGGCCGCATCTGGCTCGCCGCGTGTCACACGCACTTTCGGCCGGAAGGTTACGAAGGCCCGCAGCACGATGAGATTCTCGTTTTCGATGCCGACGGCAAAAACCGCCGTGTGTTTTACAACAAAACGGATGCCACGATGCACGTCGAAGTTGGCCCCGATGGCTGGATCTACCTCGCCGAGCGCGACCGCATCCTGCGGGTGAAGGACACGAATGCCGATGGCGTCGGCGATTTGGAGGAGAACCTCGCGACCATGGACACCGTGGCCGATTACCCGCACAACGGTCTCAGCGGCATGGCCTGGCATCCCGATGGCGGCCTTGTCTTCTCGCTCGGAGAAAACTTCGGCAAAGACTGGACCATCACCGGAACCGACGGCGCGAATGTCAGCGGACGTGGTGAAGGCGGCGTCTTTCGTTGCACCGCCGATGGCAAGGGCCTCCGCCGCATCGCTCGCGGTTTCTGGAATCCCTTCGGCCTGCTCGTGCGTGAGGATGGCGAGATCTTCGCTGCTGAAAACGATCCCGGCAGCCGCCCGCCGTGCCGTTTGCTGAACATCGTCGAAGGCGCGGACTACGGCTTCCAGTGGGTCTATGGCAGCGCACCCGTGCATCCCTTTGTCGCATGGAATGGCGAGCTGCGTGGCACGCTCGGCATGGTGCATCCGAGCGGCGAGGGGCCATGCGCCGTCGTCGAACTCGGCGGTGGAGTCATCATCCCGAGCTGGAGCGATCACAGCATCGACTACTTCCCGCTCACACGAAAAGGCGCGGGCTACACTTCCGAGCGCACCCCACTCGTGAAGGGCAGTGACTTCTTCCGCCCCACCTGCATGGTCGCCGCAGGCAACGGTGTGTTTTATCTCAACGACTGGGTCTTCAGCTCCTACCCGATTCACGGCCGCGGTCGTCTCTGGAAGCTCGAAGTCACTGACGCACCCTGGATCGCGAAAAAGCAGCCTGTCACCCCAGAAGCCGAACTTGCGAAAAAGCTGCGCAGCGGTGGAACCAAGCTCGAAACCGCCAAGCTTCTCGAGCTGGCCCGAGGAACCGACAAATACCTCTCCGACGCGGCTCTCACCGCGCTGTCGAGGTCAGGTTTAACCACCAAAGCCGTCAAAGGCCTCACACATCAAGATCGCGTCTGGGCCTTCGTCGCCATGCGCCGCGCTGATTTGAATGACGAGCAGTGGGTCCGTGCCTTCATCGCCGATCCCGATGCCGAAATGCGCTTCGAATGCCTCCGCTGGATCGCCGATGCCGTGCTGAAAAACTTCCAGCCACAAGTCGAGGCCATGCTCAATGATCCAAAGCTCGACTTTCGCCTCTTTG
>JBILPY010000234.1:0-6581 GCA_044373575.1 Prosthecobacter sp.
GCGGTGACAAGAAGGGCATCGCCGTGGAGCCGTTCCTGAAGGAGGGCATCTCCGTCGTCTCCATCAATTACCGCTACATCTCCCAGGCCCAGGAAGTGGTGCCGCCGGTGAAGGCCCCGCTGCATGATGCCGCGCTCGCCTTGCAGACCGTGCGCAGCAGAGCGGCGGAGTGGAACATCGACAAGACACGTATCGGAGCCAGTGGCGGTTCCGCCGGGGCATGCAGCAGCCTGTGGCTGGCCTTCCATCCTGACATGGCGGACCCGAAGAGTGAAAACCCCATCGCCCGCGAGTCCACCCGCCTCTACTGCGCCGCCGTGAATGGCGCGCAGACCACGCTTGACCCCCAGCAGATGAAGGAATGGACGCCGAACAGCAAGTACGGCGGTCATGCCTTCCTTCCCGGCAAGGAGCGCCCCACCTTCGAGGCCTTCCTGGCTGCGCGGGAAAAGATCCTGCCATGGATCGCCGAGTACTCGCCCTATGCCCTGGTCTCCTCGGATGACCCACCCGTCTATCTCTCCTTCAGCGCGCCTCCGGCCCTCGGCCAGGAGCAAAAGGACCCCACGCATACCGCCAACTTCGGGGTGAAGCTTCAGGAGCATTGCAAGGCCAATGGCGTCACGGCGGAGCTATTCTATCCCGGCGTGACGGACGTGAAGGCTAAGACCACGAACGAGTATCTGATCTCGAAGCTCAAGGAGTAGCCCTTCACGGCAGCCGCCGCAGCGCGACGAGGTATGGCTGTTCGCGCTGCTGCCTCATCGCTGTTTGGCGGGCGGAGATCGCGTAGTTCAGATCCCCGCCGTCAGCCCTGTCATAGGACCAGCACCACGGCCACCGGGCTTGGAACCGCCTCGTCCACTTTGTTCGCCGCGATGACCCGGACCTCCAGGTTTTGCCCCACGGGCAGATCTGTGAGGATCGTGTCCTTGCCCCGCAGCGTCTTCACATTCTCAAAGTCCGCCGCCCCGGCCACCCGCACCTGCACCCGATAGCGCTTGGCGTGGCGCGCACGGGGCCACGACACCGCCACCGCACCACCGCCCAGCGCCGTGAGGGTCACAGCCGCCACCGCCTGCGGCATCGATGGCGCCGCAGGTATCCGCAGGCCAAAGCGTTGCCAGCGCGGATCATTCTCCGCCATCACGATGTCCAGCTCCCTGATCAGGCTGCGCATCTGCTTGCGCAGCTTCTTCAGTGTCGCGCGCTTCGCCAGCACCGCCACCCGCAGTTGCGTCTGGCACATCCTCACCGCCGTGCGCGCTGCCTGCACCGCGTCATGAGTCGCCTCACAGATCGCCGCCGTGGTGCCCATGTCCGTGCTTTCCTTCTCCGGATACAGGGTCAAATAGCCCGCCAGCCCCGACAGCACGGCCTGCCTGCCCGCCAGTGACTCCGGCACCATCGTGGACCTGTGCTGGAAGCCCGCCGCCTCCCACTGCGTGTTGTGGCGGGGCCCAAAGATCGCCGCCAGCCGCAGGCGACACCGCCCCAGCACCCGCTCCGCCTCCCGGTCCACTTGGCGAAACTCCTTCCTCCGCAGCCCGCGTTCCCCCTTCAGGCGACCCACCTCCGCCATCGCCGCCCGGGCAGCCTCCGCCCCGGCCCGCATCTTCGCTGCCGTGTTTTGTTTGATCCCCAGTTCCACCTCCAGCGCCTCGCACCCCGCCGCCATGTCATGGCAGCGCACCAGCAGGTGGTGATCATTCGTCGGAGTTGGATTCGCAGCCATGGTCGAGTGGGTGGAGGTGAAAAAACATTCTCGCTTCCCCCCCTGTCACCTACCCGGGCAGAAAACAGTTCCCCGCGTGACCCAAGCCAGTCTCCCCGAGGACAAACCAACTCTACTTTTCCCCCAAACCACTTTCAAGCATTCATTGCCGATTGTCGGTGAGCAATGCTTGAGTCTCTATCGCCTCAATCGGCCTTCCAAACTGAGGCTCCCTAGCTTGAGTGCATGATCAACGATTGTCGGTGAGTAAGCATTAAGTCTTCCTATGCTCATTTTGGATTCTGTTTTCAGGCAGGAATGATGCATTTAGTATTTGCCGATTGTCGGCGAGTCATTGTTGAGTTTGCCGAGCCTCGAAACAGAAACCGAATTGAGATTTCAAAGACTCAAGCATAACTCACCGACAAACGGCAAGTGACATACGAAAATGGAGTTGGTCACCAGGAGAGTGTTTTTGAGTCCCAAGAGCCGGGCCGCCGAGGAAAAAAGATCTGTTTTGAGCCTCAGGAGCCTCCCGTCCGCCGCCAGACAAGTCCGCTGAGGCTAGGACAGCCCCGGAGCTGTCATTTTCGAAGCTGCCTCAGGTGTCGGTAGCCCCGGCTCGGTCACTATTGAAGCTGCCGCAGGTGTCGGCAGACGGGCGGCGGTGACTTGGGATCGACAGCCCACAGAGCGATGGGTGTTTTCGAGTCGCCCAGAAGACGAGGCAGCCTGCGACCTCATGCTGACGACACCCAGGATTTCCCCTCCCAGGCCGGACGAAGTGCAGATTGGGGTTGCCTGAGCCCGGCCCGGCAGAGTAAATACACCTCTATGAATGCCCCCGCCTCTCCCCGGACCTCCCCGTCGTGGGGGATCATGCTGTGGGCACGCCTTGCGATCTGTTAACCCCTTGAGCTGTTAGGCGACTAGCGCACATTTCCTCTAATCATGGCGTTCCACATCACCCATCGATACGGCAACATGGATAGTCCTCAGTCTGTGTCAGTGTTACCTGCACTTCTCCGCGAGTTGGACGACCGCCCCGAGGACACAGAGCATGGCTCCGTAGCTGTCTCCCACGAGTCCGAGTGGTGTATCTCAGTCTCGCGCGGCGGCTACGTCATCTTCGAGCACTTGGAGGATGGAGGAGAACGCCACATGCGTCATGTTCCCGAGGTCAAGATCATCGAGCTTTGGAATCGGCTTATCGAGGGCGACATCACCACAATAGAACAAGAACCTTGGATACCCGGCTACCACTAGCGCAACTAATCGCTTTCAATGCGCTAGTGCCAATCTTGGGGGCTGCCTTGTCGTTCACACTTTCCGTGACTCCAACGCGGCATCCATTCTCCACATTCACCTCCGCCACATCGGTTGGAGCAGCTTGAATGCTACTCCAACAATCCCCGAGCGATGATGCGGTCCACGGGGTTGAAGTCGTCGGTGAAGACGGGGCCTTGGGCGGGGAGTTGGTTGGCGGCGACGTAGCTGCGGCTGATTTTGTCCTGCCAGGTGCCGGTGGCGTGGAAGCGGTCGGTGAGCAGGGGCTTCCAGTCCTGGCGGGAGGCGAGGATGATGATGTTTTGCGCCATCTGGCGGGGGCCCTGGACGGCGAAGGTCTCGACATGGGGGAAGACGCTGCGCAGGGTGGCGAGCAGGCCGCCAAGCAGCTCGGCACGCGGGCCCTGGACGGCGGTGATGGCGTTCATGACGAAGGTGCCCTCGGGCGTGAGGTGATCGGC
This sequence comes from Prosthecobacter sp., assembly GCA_044373575.1. GTDB lineage: Bacteria > Verrucomicrobiota > Verrucomicrobiia > Verrucomicrobiales > Verrucomicrobiaceae > Prosthecobacter. The sequence continues at coordinate 3,463 of JBILPY010000234.1, forward strand.
GACGAGCTGGAAGAACTCTTTGGTGACGAGATGGGCGGGGATGGAGCGGACGCCGGCGTAGGCATCGCCGAAGATGAGGTCCCACTTCTGGCCGGTCTGTTCATTGAGGAAGCGGCGGGCATCGCCGGCATGGGCGGTGACGCGGGGGTGCTCGGTGAGCTTGAAGAACTTCCTGCCGACCTCGATGACCTGGGGGTCGATCTCTGCCACGTCCACCTTTGCCTGGGGGAACTCGCGTGAGAGGGCCTCGGGCATGCCGAAGGCACCGGCGCCGATGAAGAGGGCGCTGTCGATGCGGGGCTGGTCCTTCATGAGGGGGAGGCGCCAGTAGTGCTGGTAGTCCATGACGAGGGAGCCATCGTCGGGGTTCATGGCGCCTTCGGGGGTGGAGTCGAGCTTGAGGAGGCGCTGTTTATGCGGGCTGGTGCCCTGCTCGGAGACTTCGATGCGGTGATAGAAGGACTCCTGCACGAAGAGGACGTCTTTGCCCGGCTGCTCCTGGGCCTGGGAGCCGATGAGGGCGGAAACAAGGGCCAGGGCGGCAAGCTCGCCTGCTTTCCTAGCACTGGCCCGGTCCAGGAGGAAGGCGAGGAGCGCGAGGAGGACGAGCAGGACGCCGCAGCCGATGAAGATGCTGCGCACGCCGAAGTGGGAGAGCAGCACAAACCCGGAGAGGAAAGTGCCGACGAAGCTACCGAGGGAGCCGAGCATGGAGATGGTGCCTGCGGCTGCGCCGACGTGGGTGTCCTTTTGGGTGAGGCTGTAAAGGCGCACGGCGGCAGGGGATACCGCGCCGAGCAGGGCCCCAGGCACGGCGAAGAGGAAGAGGGAGAGCATGACGGATCCCCCGATCATGCCGCTGGAGGAGAAGCTCTCGCCAAAGCCGAGGTGGAGCGGGGGGATGAGGAAGGTGAGCAGGGCGGAACCGCCGAGGAGCCAGCCGAGCAGGCTCAGATGGGTGAATTTATCCACCAGCCGTCCGCCGAGGAAGCCGCCGGCACTGAAGGCGATGAGGATGACGCCGATGAGGGCGGTCCAGGTATAGACGCTGTTTCCAAAGATGGGGGCGAGCAGGCGGAAGGCGCAGATCTCGATGACCATCATGGCCGCCCCGGCGAGGAAGCAGGCGGCCCCGAGGTAGAGGCGGGTGGGGAGCGGGGAAGGGGAGGTGGGCTTGGACATGCGGGGGGAGTTCTCGGTTCGCTGTTCTCAGTTCACTGTTTGTCGGCGGAGGCCGGGTCAGTCGTTGTAGAAGACGAGGGCGGCGATCTTCCAGCCGTCGGTGGTCTTGATGAGCGTGAAGTAGTCAGTGCCGGTGACGATCTCGCGGCCCTTGGTGAGTTTCCAACGGACCTCGGCCTGGGCGACTCGGGCATCACCGGAGATCTTCATGCTGGTGGGTACCTCGGTCATGGGCACGGGGGAGCTTTCGTGGCCTAGCTTCTGCCCATGGAGGAAGTCGGTGAGGCCCTGGCTGCCTGCATTGCCGCCGTTTTGTACGAAGGTGATGCGCGCGGTGGGGTGGAAGCACGCGCCGTAGCCGTCCATGTCCTTCGCGGACCAAGTGGAGAAGTAGCGGTTCAGGAAGGTCTGGATGGCGGGCTCATCCAGATGTGCTGCCTGCGAGCAGGAGGTGATGAGGCAGACACAGGCGATCCAGAGTCCACGAATGAGGCGGCTGACTTCGGGTTTCGGGCTTCGGGCTTCCTTCGTCATTCGTGCTGCGGGTGTCGTCATTGCCTACGCCTCGATCTTTTCCTCAGGCACTCCCATGAGGGCGAGGAGGCGGTTCAGATCATCGACGCCGTAGTAGTCGATCTCGATGCTGCCCTTCTTCTCGGTGTGCTTGATGGCGACGTTGGTGGAGAGGTGCTGCATCAGACGCTGCTCGCAGCTTTCCACGGCCTGCTTCATGTCTGCGTCATCGACCTTCGGCTTCGGCACCGGCGGGTTGATGATGTTATGCGCGAGCTTTTCGGTGGCACGCACGGTGAGGCCTTTCTTCAGGACTTCTTCCGCCGCCTTCACCTGAGCCTCGGAGGACTTCAGCATGAGCAGCACCTTGGCATGGCCAGCGGTGATTTTGCCATGAGAGACGAGGTCCTGCACGGACTGGGCGAGGTCGAGCAGACGCATGGCATTCGCCACGGTGGCGCGGTTCTTGCCGACGCGCTTGGCGATGTCCTCCTGCTTCATCTGGAACTCATCGGCGAGGCGGTTGTAGGCGCGGGCTTCTTCGATGGGGTTGAGGTCTTCGCGCTGAAGGTTTTCGATGAGGGCCATCTCCAGCACATCGCGGTCGCTGGCATGGCGGACGATGATGGGCACTTCTGCGAGACCGAGTTCGCGGGAGGCACGGAAGCGGCGCTCACCAGCGATGAGCTCCATCTTGCCATTCACGGCGCGGACGATGAGCGGCTGAATGATGCCGTGCTCGCGGATGGACTCCATGAGCTCTGTGAGCTGCTCGGAGACGAATTCCTTTCGAGGCTGAAGAGGGCTGGGGACGATCTGGTCGAGCGATACACGCTGCACCACATCACCAGGGGCAGGCTGGCTGAGCGCCGGGATGCGCGTCATGGCTCCTGAGTTCGCCTGGGGAGCGGAAATCAGGGCGCCAAGTCCTTTGCCGAGTACAGATTTTGACATAAGGCGGAGAGGGTAATGAGCTAGGGACGGCGTGCAAGGCGCAATGCGATTTGTGCAGTGCCGCTTTGTTGCCTTGCGCCCTGCTCCGCGCGCCCCATTGTCGGCCCCCCATGAACAAACTGGACGAAATCATCGCCCATAAACGCACCGAGGTGGAGAAGCTGCTCCCGCGTGCGGAGAAACTGCGCGCCGCAGCCACCCTGCGGGATGACTTCCGCTCCCTGGCGGATGCCCTGCGCGCCGATCCCACCCGCCTCGGTATGATCGCCGAGGTGAAGCGCGCCTCGCCCTCGGCGGGCACGATCTCCCAGGACTTTGACCCTCTGACCATCGCTCGTGGTTATGAAAAGGCGGGTGCCACGGCGCTCTCGATCCTCACGGATGAAAAGTATTTCCAAGGCCATCTAAACTACCTCACGCTGATCCGCGAGCAGGTGGACATCCCCTGTCTGCGCAAAGACTTCATCATT
>JBILPY010000767.1:0-6536 GCA_044373575.1 Prosthecobacter sp.
CGACAATGAACGCCTCCAGCCTCACGATTAACAAAGGCGGTTCCTTCCTCATCAGCAACAACGGCACCACTCGCTCGGGAACACGATTCCTGGATACCATGCCCATCATTCTCAATTCAGCGGATGGCGCCTGGGGCAGTGAAACACGCCCGAGCGGTCTGTCGATCCGCACTGATCAGAACGCGACCACCAATGAGACGATTGGTGTGTTGAGCCTTGCCTCGGGTGCCAGCTACTTCCGGGGAGATGCTTCTGGCACAACAGGTGCGGCAGGGATCATTACCAGTGACATGATCCGCGCCAACTCCTCCACGATCAATGCTCGTGGTCGTGCCCTGGGCGCAACAACAGGCGACCGAAACTTCCTGAGGATTGCTTCAGGCACCGCCAATGAGACTGCGTTTGCAGCTGCGCTCGTCGGTGGCGCAGGTGCTGCTGGTTCCAAAAACATCTCCATCGTTCCTTGGGGTATTGGTGAAGTCACCACCGCAGGACTCGCCGATGCAAATATGGGCAACTCGCTCCTGACATACACTGTCGCCACGGGAAGCGGGGCGGGGCTTCGTCCGCTCGATCTGGTCACCGAATACAACACCCTCGGAACCAAATCATCCAACACCGACAACATCCGGGAATCTCTCGCAGCAGACCTCACTGGAATCACTGGCCAGACAATCAATGCTTTGGTGGTCAACAACAGCAATACCGCAACTGGCACCGTTAACGTCACCGGAACGGGTGCTGCACAGACTTTGGCAGTCACTTCTGGCACGATGCTGTTCACTGCAACCGCTGCCGTCACAGGCACTCCGGCCATGGGTATTACCTTGGGCGGCTTTGACAATGGTATTACAGTTGGAACCACCAATGAATATGTCTTCTTTGTTCAGAACCCCACTTCGGCAGCGGCAGGTGGCACAGTGACGGCAACCGTTTCCTCTCCCCTCACTTCGACGGCGGACATCACCAAATCGGGTCGTGGCACGCTTATCCTGAGTGCCGTTAATGCCGCCGGTGGTGGAGCGAGAAAGACGACTCTGAATGAGGGCATTCTCGAGATTACTGATTTGGATAATATCGGTGGCAGCACCGGAAGCTTGGTGTTTGCGGGCGGCACGCTCCGTCTCGGCTCCACACTGACGGACGACATCTCATCCCGCACCATCTCATTCCTCAATGGGGGAGGCACCATCGACACCAACACGGTGAGTTTGGTTTTGGCTAATTCCATCGGGTCAGGTGTCGGCGGCTTCACCAAGGCTGGTGCAGGCACGCTTACCCTAGGTGCGGCGAGCACCTATACTGGCCAGACGACTGTCTCTGGCGGAACGCTGGCGATCACGGCGAACAATGCTACGGGCAGCGGCGGTGCTTTGGTTGTCAACGCAGCCGCGACACTGGACATCGGCACCAACTCTATCACTCACAGCACAGTCACCACCACGGGTGCCAGCCCCATTATCACGGGCGCGGGCACCATCACTTCGAGCGGCGGATTCAACTTCACCCACTCTGGCGATACCACGATTGACGCGATTTTGGCTGGCGCGGGAGGTCTCTTTAAAAACCAAACCAACATCCTGACCCTGAATGGCACGAGCACCTATACAGGGGGAACCGAGATCCAGAACGGAACGGTCGCCGTGAATGTTCTCGCTAACGCAGGCACCGCAAGTTCCCTTGGAGCTCCCGCAGCAGGGACGGACGCTTCGGTCATTCGGATGGGCCTGACCACCGCCGTGACAGGACTCACCTACATTGGAGCCACCAATAGCAGCACCAACCGAATCATCGCCATGCAGGGCACCACTGTCGGTGTCACCCTCAATGGAAACGGAACCGGAGCCGTTGACTATGCCGGTGGAGTGGCCGGTTACAGCACGGGAGCCAAGACTCTTACTCTTTCCGGCACTTCGGCTACGTCGGTGGTGAATCGAGTCAACGGCGTGGCGGATGGCATTGGCACTATCACCCTTGCTAAGTCAGGAACAAACCTGTGGGAAGTTTATGGCACCAGCTCTTACACCGGTGCCACCCAGATCAATGACGGCACGCTTCAAATCGGGAACAACAATGCTCTCCCTGTTGCTACGGCAGTCCGAATCGGCACGGGTGCAACTGCAGGCTCTTTCGATCTAAATGGATTTGATCAAACGATTGGTTCTCTCACCTCCACTACCAACAGTGCATCGGTCACCAATAACATCGTGGTAGACACCGGAAAGACCCTGACGGTGACTGGAGCTGTGACCATTGGGGCCAACGTTGCCGCAGGTGCTACAACGCTACTTACCGCCACGGGTGGTGGTAGCTTCGTCAACAATAACACCGGTGGAACCTTTCAAATCGGCGGAGCTACGGGAGGCACGAACACCAACGTGGCCACGGTTGACTTCAGCGGCCTGAGCAACTTCAACGTGAACTTGGGAAGCACGGGCACCTTCCGTGTGGGTGATAACAATACCAATACCTCAGGAAGTCCTGCTTCTGGCTCCACACTGATCCTCCCATCGACGTCGGCCATCATCACCGCCGGAACCTTGAGCCTCGGTCAGGGTACCGGCCAAGGAAATGCAATCCAGGCCCTCAGCTTGGGTGCGGGTTCCAACTTCATCAACGCCGATACGATCAACATCGGCGGAAATACCACCCGCTCGGGAGGTGCCCTGAACTTTGCAGGCGCTTCAGGTTCAGTGGTGATCCGTGCGTTCAATGGAACCGATGCTGCCGTCGTAAACATGGTCAATGGTGCCGTCTCCACCGGCATCGCAAACAACACCTCCTTCCTCCTCGCAGGTCACAATGCAGATGTGCTCATCAGCACGATGACCATGGCAGCTAAGAGCACGAGCACAGGCGCGACCACCTCCGCATTCACCTTTGACCAAGGCACACTGGACATTACGACCCTTGAAATGGTGCGCAATACAGGTGCCTACGGCGGCACAGCTTCAGCCAACGTCACGATCGGAGGAGGCACTGCCACCATTGATACCGTTAACATGGCTCTCAACAGCAGTTCCGCCGCTGGAACGGCAACGGCAAATCTCAACATCTCTGGTGGAACAGTGACCCTCGGCACGGGATCGGGAACCGCAGTCAATATGGCCAACGCCTCGACAGGCCGAACCTCCACATCAAACATCAATCTCACCGGCGGCACCGTCGAAGTGACTGGCAATATTGTCCGCACAGGTGGTGCCGGCACTGAGAATGCGACGGTTACCCTCAATGGAGCGACCCTCGACTTGAATGGCAACAGCATTGGTGCCTCTGCGCAGACCATCACCTTTGCCGCACAATCCGGCACACTGTCCGGCCTCGCCGAATTGAATGGCGGCGGCCTGCTCGACAAGACCGCCGCTGGCTCCTTGAGCCTCGGCAACGGCAATCTTTACACAGGTGGCACCACGCTGACTCTTGGCACTCTTCTCGCCACCAATACCCTTGGCTCGGCGACAGGTTCAGGTTCTGTGAGCACCCTCGCAAGCACCGTCTTGGGAGGCACAGGCATCATCGCACCAGGCAGTGGCGCTGCCGTCACAGTGAACGGAACACTTCAGATCGGTGGAGCATCTCCAGTCGCAGGCCAGACGTTGACCATCGCCACCAATGCCGCCTCTCTCACCATCAATAGTCTGCTGACCTTTGATCTGTTCTCTGGCGAAAGCTCTGGCACGACGAATGGCATCTCAACAGCAGACCGCCTCCTCCTCACTGGCAACTCCAATGGCGCAATGGTCGCGCTCGGCGCTGCCTCCGTCTTTGAGATTACGACTTCAGTCTCCAGCGGCTGGGCTGCAGGTTCCTCCTGGCAGTTGATCGATTGGGCAGGGCTTACTCCCACGGGCACCTTCTTCAATCTCACCTCCACGGTCGGGAACTTCTCCAACCTGCCAGATCTATCGACGTTTGGCCTCGGATGGGATGTTTCAGCGATTTATAGCACGGGGGTAGTTTCCATCGCAGTCGTTCCTGAGCCATCACGAGCGATGCTTCTGCTTCTGGGACTTCTGGGTCTATTCCTCCGCCGCCGCAGAAATTAAGGACTCTGCTGAGATCGTTGATTTTTTAATGCCATTCTGGAACCTCACGGGCGTTTTCTCGTCCGTGAGGTTCTTTCTTTTCTGCGTATGCATCAGCTCTCAGGTGGCTCATTCGGCCCCTGTTTCCTTTTCCCGCCAAATTGCTCCCGTCTTGGTGGACCAATGTCTGGAATGTCATCGCGATCAGAAGGCGAAGGGCGGCTACAGGCTGGACACGTTTGAGCAGTTCCTCAAAGCCGGTGACAGCGGCGAGGTTCCCATCGCGCCCGGCAATCCGGAGCAAAGCGAACTCTATGAACTCGTCGCGACTCATGAGGAGGATGATCGGATGCCGAAGAAGGCGGATGCACTGCCTGAAAAGGAATTAGCATTGATCCGCCAGTGGATCACCGAGGGTGCAAAGTTTGATGGCAAGGACGCGAAGGACTCACTGACCTCACTACTGCCGGAAAAAGTGATTCAGATTCCTGAGAAATACCCACGTCCGATCCCTGTGACGGCGATGACCCTGAATGGCGATGGCAAGGTGCTCGTGACCAGTGGCTATCATGAGCTGCTGGCCTGGGACCCCGAGACGGGAAAGCCTCGTGCCCGAGTTGCAGGAATGCCGGAGCGCATTCTCGGGCTGAGCTTTGTCAAAGGCGGACCATGGCTCGCGGTGGCCGGAGGTACACCGGGACGCAGCGGAGAAGTCTGGCTGGTGAACTTCGTGAAGCCTTCCGAACGCAAACGGCTCGTCCAGCTCCGTGACTGCGCGCTCTGCGCGGTGACGACGCCAGATGGCAGCGTGCTGGTGACGGGCGGTGCGGACAATCATGTGCGCGCCTTTGCTTTGCCCGAGGGCAAACCTCTGTGGGATCTCGAAGCGCATGCGGACTGGGTCTTTGGCCTGGCCATGAGTTCGGGTGGAAAGCATGTGGCCTCAGCCAGCCGGGATCGCACGGCGAAGGTCTTCGATGTGAAAACCGGCACGGTCGAAGGCACCTTCACGGACCATGAGGTGCCGGTGCTAAGTGTCGCTTTTTCTCTCGATGGCACACAGCTCATCTCCGGTGGGGCCGACGGAGAGATTCGGCGCTGCAAACTCAATGGCGAAGGCATCAAAGACACGACACTCCGCCCCGGTGGTCGAACTCAAGTCCTGGGACTCGGCTTTCTCCAGAGCGAAACACCCCTGGCCGTGCTGGGGAATGGATGGGTGACGACGATGGATGCGAAGTCCAGGAAAGGGAAAGACCAGCTCACCCGCCACGACGATCGTGTGAACGCAGTGCTCATCAGTGGCAAACCCGAGCAGCGTCGCATCATCACCGCCTGCCACGATGGTCAGCTGAGGGTTATCGACGTCAGCAGCGTGGAGCGCGCTGGCAAGCCCGCGCAGGTCATCCGCAAGGTGGCGCAGTTCATGGCGAGTCCCGGTTGGTGATCGGCGAGATGGGCTCACCCACCTGTCAGCGTGCGTACTTCTGCCGAGGTCAGGTGCCGCCAAATTCCCTTCGCCAATGTTCCCAGCTTCAGGCCGCCGATGTCCACTCGCACGAGTCGCATGACTTCGAGGCCATGGGCTTCCAATACTCGGCGGATGTGGCGGTTGCGGCCTTCGTCGAGTGTGATTTCCAGCCAGGTGTTCTTTTCTCCCTGACGCAGGACACTCACGGCCTGCAATTTCAGCCTCTCGCCCTGATCTTCCACGCCCCTGCGCAGCTTCGCGAGGAGGTTGTCATCCGCGAGTGCGCTTACCTGCACATGGTAAGTTTTTGGCACATGAGTGGCCGGATCGGTGATGGCATTGGCCCAGGCGCTGTCATTGGTGAAGAGCAGGAGACCCTCGCTGGCTTTGTCCAGCCGACCCACGGGTGAAAGATGCGGAAGTGCATGGCCTTCGAAGCAGGAAAAGACGGTATCGCGTCCCTTTTCATCGCTGGTCGTGGTGACGAGGCCACGCGGTTTGTTCAGCATGAGATAGACATGCTTGGTGAAGCCGACGGGTTTACCTTCCACGGAGATCTGATCCCGGTCGATCTGCACCGGCTTTTCAGGATCGCGGCAAAGCTGGCCGTTGAGGGTGACTTTGCTTGTCTTGATTAGCAGTCCAGCCTGACTGCGCGAGCAAAAGCCGAGCTTTGAAAGGGCTCGGGCTAGTCCAGTACGGGGTTGGTCAGAGGAGGGAGGCATCGGAACATGAAAAAAGCGGACTCGGGTCACGAGTCCGCCTAAAAGTGTAGAACTAAGAAGTGTATTAAGCCTCGAGGGCGGCTCCGTCCACGTTCACGCGGCGGCCATCCTGGTCGAAGCGCACACGTCCTTCCACGAGGGAGAAGATGGTGTGGTCTCTGCCGATGCCGACGTTGCGACCGGGGGTCCACTTCGTGCCACGCTGGCGGATGATGATGTTTCCGGCGATGACGACTTCACCACCGTACTTCTTCACGCCGAGGCGCTTGCTGTTACTGTCGCGACCGTTTTTGACGGAACCTTGACCTTTCTTAT
>JBILPY010000235.1:0-6494 GCA_044373575.1 Prosthecobacter sp.
CCATGGTGGCGATCTCTTTCAAAGCCGCCTCACTCACCGGGGCGATGCCTGTGACGAGCACGCAGTCAGGCCTGAACATCCGGCAGCGCTCGACCACCGCTGCACTAAAAGCGCCCAGCCGAGCAGGGCGATGCCCCAGCAGATGCCAGCAGGCACGCCGCACCCAAACAGGGGCCGCGTAGGCCTCGGCGAGGTCCATGAGCACCACCTCCCAGGAGAGGCTTTTCGCTGCTTCCAGGAAATGCAGCCCGACATGTGTCGGCTGTGGATTCCCAATGATAAGAAGGCGCGGCATCAGGGTCTCGATTTCTTCGTCACCAGCTCCCATGCCTGATTCAGGCCCTCAGCCGCATTGGCGATGGTGTAGTGCCCGACTTTCTCGCGGCAGCGCTGCCGCACAGTGCCGGGGTCTTCCAGACTCCAGAGGGCGCAGCGCACCAAGGCGACAGCGAGTGAACGATCATCTCCTGCCCGGCACACCTCACCCGTCTCACCAGAGATCACCAGATCAGGCGCACAACCCACCGCATCACTGACCACCGCAGGCACGCCGTGATGGAGGGCATCATTCACCACGAGGCCCCAAGTCTCCAGCTCAAGGCTGGGCAGCACCAAAACATCCGCCGCGTGGTACCAGGCACTGAGTCCAGACTGATTCACGAAGCCCGTGAAGTGGCAGCACACAGCAGGAGCCTGCGCACAGACTGCCTCCAGCGCCTCACGCCGCTCCCCTGCGCCGACGAAGACCAGATGCAGCCGCTCACGCAAAGCCTCGGGCAAGGCCCGGATTGCCGCTGGCAGGAGATCCACCCCTTTGCGCAGCGAGAGCTTGCCCGAAAACATCAGCACCCACGTATCCTCGGGGATCCCTGCACCCCTCCGCGTCTCCGCGCGCAGAGTGGCACGCACCTCCTCCCCCGTCTGGAAAGCACTCGCATCCACGCAGTAGGGTGAGCGGATGAGGCGATCCGCAGACACACCGAGCCGCTGATAATGCCTGAGCGAATTCTCACCCAGGTAGAGGCATGCTGCGCAGCGCCGGTAGAGACGGCGCAGCATCACATCCCGCAGCAGCGCACGCCACCACACGCGCTTCGAGTGCGGTGCATCACTCGTCTCACCACGGAAAATCAGTGGCACCTTGCCTCTCATCGCCCAGCGCAGCGCGGCACGATCCAGCGGATGATGGTATCCCAGCGCGAGAAGTGCCGTGGGTTGCATGGCGTCCAAGGCGGCCTCCAGTCCAGAAGCTGTGACACTTTCATAGTCAGCCGCCGCAGGCTGTAGCACCTGAGAGGGATAGCCCGCCAGCAGGTCCGCCTCCCACTGGAAGGATGCACCGAACTCCCGGTCCCGATAACCGCGCACGCTGAAGTCACCGCCGTAAATGACATGCAGTGGCACCCCGCAAACTTCGTGGGCATGACGCCAGACCGGCGCGTGATACTGCACCGGATGCGTTTCGACGATGGCGAGGGAGTGCTTCACTGTGGGATGGCGTGGAGGGTGCCCCAGACGCCCTCGGGGTCAGGCCAGGGGCTGTCGAGATGCATGATGGGAGAGCCATCGACACGCTGGATTCGGTAATTCCACCCTGTTAGCAGGCGAGCCACCTCCAAGTCCTGCTCGGGATTGTGGAGTTCCACGACGAGATGCGGGCGAAACCTAGCAATGGTTTTCTCCGCACCTTTGAGCAGACGACCTTCCGCACCTTCGACATCCACTTTCATGAGTCGCAATGAAGTCACGCCATTCCCCTCCATCAACTCATCCAGAGTCAGGCAGGGCACGATGATTTGGGTGCCAGCACTTTGATCGTGCGTTCCACTGACATGGCTCGTCTTCGAGTTTTCCCCGAGCACAAAGGGGATCTCCCCCGCCCTGTCGAGCAGGCCACAGGCATGTATGCTGACTTGACCGAGTTGATTCTGATCCACATGCCAGCGCAGCTCCTCCACGACCTGCGGATGTGGCTCAAAGGCGTGAACCCTGCCCGTGGAACCTGTGAGCTTCGCGAGATAGAGAGTGTGGACACCCCAGTTTGCCCCGGCATCCACCACCGTGTCTCCAGGCCTCACGACGGCGGCATAGACACGCTGGTTATCCTGTTCGTTGCCGGAATAAAGTGCCGCCAGCCCCGTGTTGTCACTGCACTTGAACCACATGCCCTTCATCGGGCCGGTGAGGATGCGGTGGGCAGTCCCTGGGCGATACCAGGTGGTCGAGAGTATTTTTTTGATAAGGCCAAAAATCATGAGCTTGAGGTTGAGTCCGGTTGCTGCTGGATCAGTGCCAGCACAGGTGCGAATTGTTTTTCGTAGTTCCACTCTTCCCTGACGAGTCGATGTCCGCGCTGGCCCATTTCGGCCACCTCTTCGCGGTGATCGGCCATCCAGCGGAAGACATCGGCAAGACGTGCCGCGTCATTGATCGGGCAGGTCTTCGCGCAGCCCGTTTCGACGTACATCCGCTCCCACTCAGGGTCTGGTGGCACGATGAGGGCGATGCCCTGACTGAGATAATCAAAGGGCTTGTTCGAGGCACCCGCCATGTGCTGCATATTGATGTCACCCTCATGGATGCGCAGCACGCAGAGGCCCACATGGCACTCGGAGCCCAGACGCATGAGGTCTGCACGCTGAGGGATGGCACCCAGATACTCGAAGCGGTCCGCCACGCCGAGCTCCTGTGCCCTGGCTGCCAGTTTATCCGCATAGTCGAGATGTCCGGCAGGTAGGTAGCCCATGAGCCGCACCCGCACATCGCGGCCACTGGCGGCGATGGCCTCCAACACATAAGCGCCAAAGCGGTCGGGTACGATGGAGCCGTGGTAGAGCACCTTGAGCGGTCCGCCCATGCTTCGCGAGGGCATCACAGCAGGCACTTCATCCTCGCCGGGGCAGTTCCAGACACAAAAGCTCTGCCCATGCGTGTCTGTAGTCTGAGTGAAAGTGTCCAGGCGCTGTTGGTTCGGCAGGATCACGATGTCGGCACCGCGCCCGAGCTGGAGGCGGGTGCGCAGCACATGTCTGAGGATGCGCGATTCCTTCATCATCCCCGGAGTCGGCGAGTCGTGCTCATGGTAGATCACCCGGCAGCGGGTCAGACGACGGATGAGTTCTGCCGCAGGCGTGGATAAAGCATCCGAGGCATAGATCCATTGTGGACGCCAGCGCAGGACCCTCACCAGACACCAGAAGGTGAAAAAAACATAGTGCAGCTTTTGAGTCAACCCCGGCTCCCGGTATTTGATGCGCCGCACATGCACACGCGGATGTGGAGCAAATTCCAGACTCACTGGACCGCTGCCCGTCAGCCCGCAAAACTCCACCTCCCAGCCTTCACGCGCAAACATCCGCGCGCTATGCTCCAGAGGCGGGTAGGAGCCTGGATTCGTGTATTGAATGTAGAGCACACGCCGCCCGCGAGTCGCTGGCGTGACTTGCAGCTTTCCACCTCCGGCGCTGGAGCTCTCCTCCACCAGCAGAAAGCGCCGCTCCTGACAGCGGTGATGGCGCCAGACCTCCAACATCGAGTATCGCCGTTTATACGGGTGATAGGAGATGGCGTTCGGGAGACTCTGGCCCAGTTCACGCAACAGGACACGGCATGGGATCTGCCTGCGGTGCCGCCAGACGTGGCGCAGAGCTCGCACCCATCCCCAGGGCTGGGCAATGTAAGGGAAGCGCAGGTAGGCCAGCAGCACTTCATTGCGAATCCATGGCAGCACCGTGTGCTTGTGATCCGCATAGGGCCGATCATGCCAGGCACGCATCCATGGGCAGGAGAGGATCTCGAACCCTGCGGCATGAATCTGAAGGGACAAATCCGCCTCTTCGACTCCATAAGCGGCCGGCACCGGCAAGTAGCCGGGCAGCTGAAAATAGTGGGAGCGCCGATGCACCGAGGCGCTGCCTTCAAACGAGCGCACGGTCGATGCCTCCAACAGCGGCGACAGCACAGGCTTCTCCCGCAAATATACCGCCGGGGACATCACAGTGACGTTGGGGAAAGCCTCCATCACCGCCACAGCCTGGGCGAAGTAGTCCCGGTCCAGCGGCCAGGAGTCATCATCGAAACTGGCGATGATCTCACAAGCTGCCTCGTGAAACAGACGGTGCCTCCCACCTCCAGGCCCCAGATTTCCCGTGGATGTGATCACCCGTACACTGACCAGAAGCCCCTGATAGACTTCTGGCGGCACCTGCCAGCCGCCATCCGCATGGACCAGAATTTCCTGCGGCAGAGGAACACAGCCACAGACGCGGCGCAGTGTTTCACGCAGGGAGTCGGCATTCCCATACGCAGGTATGGCCACTGAAACGGGCACTGTCATCATCTCACTTATCCTTAGCATTCTTGGTAAAAGTTACTCAGACCGATGCAGGCTTGAAGGCCACAAAGTCCGCGCCGCCGCTCGTCTGCACAGGATGGGGATTCCGCTCACCACGCGCCCATTCCTCCAGGGGCACGGTGACATATCCCAACTCCTGCAAAAAGCGCTGCGCATCCCCCGGCGCAGCCATCGCGTTTGACTCCGCCCAGTCATTGAACTCAAAAAAAATGACCGGAGCTGGTGTCATGGAAAGCAGCTGCCTCGCACCACGAAACACGCCCAACTCGAAGCCCTCCACATCCACCTTGATCGCATCCACCCGCGCCAACCTCATCTGCTCAGCCGCATCATCCAGCGAGATCGACTTCACCACCGCCGCGCTGCTGCCAAAGCGGTTCGCCAGAGAGCCCATGCCAAACTTCGTCTCCGGCGCATCGAAGAAGTTCATCTCATCCCCCGAGCGCTCGGTGACGGCACGGTGAAACAGCGTCAGCCCCGCGCGTGGCTGCGTCTGAGCATTCCGCTCCAGGCAGGCGAAAATACGCGGAGACGCCTCAAAGGCCGCCACTCTCCCCTCAGGCACCAGTCGATGCGCTGCCAGCAGGGAAAAGAATCCCACATTCGCCCCCACATCAAAGAACACCCCCTCAGGCTTCAGCACCTGGGCTAGCGAGCGGCACAGAAGCGGCTCATAAGTGCCATTCACGAGCAGGCTGGATGAGATCGGCTCACGCAACGAAGGAACGACAAAGCGCAACCCAAGCGCCTCCACCTCCGCCTCCCCCTGAGGTGCAAGACGGTCAATCAAGAGGCGTGCAAGCCTGGACTTCCAGGGCAACGAGGCAGGGATCAAACGCAGGAGGCGCAGGTAGGAGGAGGCTTTCATCAAGGAACAGCAGGCAGAGAAAATGAGGGTGAAGTGAGATCGCGATAAACCTGATCCATCTGATGAGCCACCTCTCTCATCCGGGGTGGCACACTGACTCCGCGGCGTAGCTGAGCGAGGCGTGTGGGCTCATCCACCAAGCGCTTGAGTTCATGCGCCCAGGCTGCGGCATTTCCAGGCTCGATGAGCAATCCATCCCGCTCATGCATCACCCATTCAGCGATGCCTCCCAAACGTGATCCGAGCACTGGCACCCCGGCTTCGAAGGCCTCCAAAACAACGAGCGGACCTGTCTCCAGCCAGATCGAGGGCACCGCTACCGCATCATAGTCGGCCATCGTACGCACGACATCGTCAGAAGAGACCGGAGGGTAGAGATGCACGCGAGAGTCCAACTTCATCTGGTTCAAAAGAGGATTCATCGCCGCCTCCACGCCCTCAGCACTGATCAAATGGCAGTGCAGTTCGATCTTCAGCTCCGGCACCAACCGAAGCGCCTCGACGAGCACATGCAGCCCCTTCGTCCGATCCAGTCGCCCCAAAAACGCCACCCTCAAAGTCTCCCCCTCTCCGCGTCTCCGTGTCTCCGCGTCACCGCGTCTTCCCCCACCCGCCAGCCCATGCCTCACCACGCTCAAGCGCTCCACAGGCACACCATTCCGCAGCATCACTTCACGGCCCCACTGGCAAAGCGCAACGATGCGTGACATGCCATCGAGCCAGCATCGGACCGCCTTCGTCCTTCGCTGCGTCAGCGGCCAGATGCGGAAAGGCACCCGCGCACTCAGCGCCTGGGTCATCGGCGAAGCCATCGCAAGCACCCAGGACGCCGGTTTGCTCACCCCCAGACCATTCAAGGTGCAGGCAGCACAGCGCAGCGGCGTCATCGTGCCATCACAGGGCACCGAACCCCAGCGCATGAGCGTGCCACGCCCGCAGGCCAGTGTCGGTGTGTGATAAGTGTACACGCAGGGAATCCCACGATCTCGTGCTGCCTCCAGCCAACGCACCGATACCGCCGGGCTGTAGGCATGAAAGTGAATCACATCCGGCTTTGTCTCATCCAGCACCTTTGAAAAAGCCACTGCAGACGCAGGCTCACCCGCCCCATAAAGCATCTCCTGCGTCAGTTCGTCCACCATCGCCAAACGATGCACCTTCACCCCGTCCCACATCACCGTTTCATGTCTTTGACCAGGCGCAGCGATCTCATTTCCCCAGCCCATCTCTGCAAGCTCACGCATCAACGCCCGCACATACACCTCGGTGCCA
>JBILPY010000237.1:0-6474 GCA_044373575.1 Prosthecobacter sp.
CAAAGCGAGACGCCGGTGGTGCCGAAGCGTCTGCTTTTGAATGCCCAAAACGAGATCGTGAACACCACGGTGCTCTAGTTTTTCTCGGTTCTCAGTTCGATAACTGTGAACTGAGAACTCCCCCTCACGCCCTCGGTGCCTCGACACTGCGCAGCACGCTGTCCAGCACCTGATCCACGGTCTGGCCGGAGATGGAAACCTCCGGTGTCAGGGCGACGCGGTGCCGCAGCACGGGCAGGCTGGCGCGCTTCACATCCCCAGGGGTGATGAAGGTGCGGCCTTCCATGAGGGCGTAAGACTTCGCCACTCGCACGAGGGCGATGGCTCCGCGTGTCCCAGCACCAAGGGAGATGGCGCCGTGATGACGCGTGGCGCGGGTGATGGCGACGGCATAGTTCACGACGCTCTCGACCGCCTCCACGGCGGCTGCTTCGGCCTGCGCCTGGAGGATGTCCTCCGTGGTGCAGACCTGGCCGACCTGATCCGCCGTGAGTCCACGACCTGCGGCAGCGGAGGACACGGCGCGGACGATCCAGGCTTCCTGGGCAGCAGCAGGATAGTCGATCACGACCTTGAGGAGGAAACGGTCGAGCTGCGCTTCGGGCAGCGGGTAGGTGCCTTCCTGCTCGATAGGGTTCTGCGTGGCGAAGGTCATGAAGGGCGGCACGAGCGCGTGTGTCTCGCCATCGATGGTGACCTGCGTTTCCTGCATGACCTCCAGCAGGGAAGACTGCGTCTTGGCGGGGGCACGATTGATCTCATCCGCGAGCAGAAGCTGGGTGAAGACCGGGCCGCGACGCACGCGGAAGCTCTGGCTGCCGAGATCGTAAAGCGTGTGCCCGGTGACATCGGAGGGCATGAGGTCGGGCGTGAACTGGATGCGCCGGAACTGCGCGCCAAAGGTGCGGCTGAGGGCGAGCACGAGATGGGTTTTGCCAAGGCCGGGCTTGCCTTCCAGAAGCACGTGTCCACCAGCGAGCAGCGCGGCGAGACATTGCTGGATGAGCTCGGGCTGTCCGATGAAGACCTGCTCCACCGCTGCTCGAATGGCACGCATGATCTCCGTGGAGCGCGGCATCGGCGGCGGGGCAGGGGGCGCATAGACGGATTCGTCCGGGAGTGGGATGGGCGGGATTTCAGAGGTCATGGCAGTGAGATTAATGGAGTGAGTTTTTCAGGGATTGCAGGTCCTGGATGTGGCGGACGAAGTCGCGCGTGGTGGGTTTCTCCGCTGCTTCAAAGGCGGCGCGGATGCGGGGCTCGGGGAGGTCGCTGCGCTCGGTGAGGATCTCGATGATGGCCGAGTCATTGTGATGGATGAGATGCGGGTAAAGCCGGGTGGCGCGGGCGCGCACGGCATCCGCAGCCGCGGCCAGCAGGATGTCTCCACGTCTCATGCGGTGGAAGAAACCTCCCAGCGCGCTGATGTGCTCGAAGAAGTGCTTCGTGTCATGCAGCACCACCTGACGCTGCGGTCCGAAGCGTGGCAGATAGATCCACAGCCAGATCACAGTGAGCAGGGCGAGCCCGATCAGCGGCATCCATGCGCGCTTCCAGAGCAGCGCCCAGAAGCTGGTGCCGAGGGAGACGATGAACTGCACATGCTGCGCGTCATCGCCGACGAGATCGACGAGCAGTTGCGCGTGGTCGCCGTCGTCGATGAAGCGATTGCGGAAAGGCCGCGCGTGATTCAGCAGCGTCACTCGTCCATGACCGTGGATCAATGAGAGCGCGGTGTGTTTGCCATCCTTGCCCGCCGCCCATTCACTGCTGCGAAGTTTCCGGTCGAGCTGGAGATGAACGATAGAGGGGAAGGTGAGCTTGTAGGTCTTGCCGTCTGCTTTGAGTTCATCCGTCTGCGTGGGCACATCTTCGGGCTCCTTGATGCGCGGCTTCTTCTTCGCGGGCTCCTTGGTTTTAGGTTCCTTGGTTTCGTCCTCCTTCTCGGGCTCTTCAGCCTTGGGGGCAGGCGTCTTCTCCTCGACCTTCTTCTCCTCGGATTTTTTTGCCTTGGCTTCGTCATCCTTCTTCCCGCCATCCTTCTTTTTCAGGCGCTTGGCCATGTATTCGGGCATCACCTTCTCCAGCCAGGTTTCGAGGCCGAGCATCTTCACCTTCATGCCTTCGAGGATGGGATCTTTGCGCTCGGCATTGCCGGTGTAGCCGTAGGTGCTGCCGCTGCTGAAGAGGCCCCAGTCATTGTAGGGCGCGCAGCCGGCCATGGCATAGATCAGGTGGCCACCGTCGTCCGCCCATTTCAGAAGCTGTCGCGCGCGTGCCTCGGGCATCCCGGCTTCAGCGGAGATGATGATAACTCCGCCATCCGACTCGGGCAGGGCCTTCAGCGTGGGCAGGCGTTCGGTGTAGAGGCCTTCTTCGATCAGCAATTCCTGCGCCGCCAGGAAGGGATCAGTCCGCGCTTTGCCTTTGTAGCCGAGCGGGATGGTCACGTCCTCCCAGGTTCCATCGCAACTGCTCAGCAGCATCACGCTGGCGATGAGCATGGCTTGAACGATGACATGCTGCGCGCGTGGTGCCGGGGTCTTGTTGGAAAAGGGCCACGTCCGGCAAAGGGTCTCGAACTCGGTAGACTCTGCTTCTTTGCCCGCATAAGCGGCACGCACCCAGACGAGGGTAAGCTGGCGGAAGAACTGCATCACGGGTCCCTCGACCACGGCGGAGGCTTTGATAAGGCAATCGTCCTCCGTGTCGCTATCTCGGATGGCCAGCCGCCGCTGCTCCACCAGTCGTGAAAGCGCTCCGCGATACAGCAGACTCAGCGCCTCGCGCACATGCCCGGCATTCCAGGCGGCACGCGCGGCAGCCACGATGTCCTCCGGCAGGCTGTCCCGCGTGATGGCCATGCCCATGATGACTCGCGGCGTGGCTTCAGGAGTATTCGTGCGCGGCGAGCGAGGTCCGTTCGTGTAGTTCCGGCTGTATTGCACCAGCCACCAGACCGCATAGCCAAGCAAGGCCGCCAGCGCCGCATAGCCCAAGACCCAAAGCAAGATGGCGAACAAGCCCCCGATACCCGCATTGGCCTCCGATGCTGCCGGTATCCACACCGGCGTGGTGCGTGAGTGCTCTTTGAATTCCTCCTGCGTGAGGATTTCTCTCACGGCCTTCTTCGCTTCGGAGATTTCTTCCGTCACCACCGTTGGTTGGGCATCAGCGGCTGAAATCATGCCCGGCAGGGTGAAGGCAAACGCCAGCAGCGCCACCACCACGGGCCGCAGTCGTGCAGCGAGCCGACGGAAGGTCAGCTCGATGTCCCAGCCTTCCAGCTTGGTCCGTGAGTTCAGATACAGACCGAAGCCCGCGCCCACATAAAAGGGCTCGATGATCGTCATGGCGATGAGGTAAAGCACGTTGCTGAACCACTGCTGCGCGTTCGTCGTTTGAAAGTAGGCTTCGGGGTCCTGCACGATGCTGCTGAAGTCGGGCAGCCCATCCGCTGGGCCGAGACTGCTGGCGAGCGCGCTCAGGCCGAGCCAGACGGCGATCTCCAGCTTGATGAACACCCAGGACACACTCGCGCCGCTGCTGCCGCCATCCATGGCGAGGGTGGTCACGCGCCTGCTCGCCGCCTTGCCCTTCTGGCCTTCCAGCATCAGCACCGGCAGGGCGAAGCTGCGGATGAAGCTCAGCCTCCGCCACAGCAGTGCGGGCAGCAAAAAGCGTGACCACAGGCGCGGCCACTCGCGCAGTGTCTCCTTCACCGTCGGGCGTGAGCCAAAGGCGGCCCGGCTAAGATGGAAGAGCGGCACACGGTCGTAGAGCGGCTTCAGCCACCAGGCGATCAAACTGAACCACATGGGCTGATCCCAAAGCAGCACACCGAGAACGATCCACACGGGCACCACGGTGATGAGCCAGAGCAGCATCACGCGTCCATAATCACGCCGCGTCATCGCACAGCCGAGATCCACGGCCTCCCAGGGCTGGCGCGGGCGCAGGGCCACCGTCAGATCCTCAAGCCTCATTCCGCCGCCTCCCGCACAGGAAAAGATAACTCAGCGTCAGCGTCCACATCACAGCCCCAAAGCTATACTTGATGGCAGGCTGCATCGGGTTCGCCGACCAGAAGCCCTCAATGATGGCCGCGAAGGAAGTCATCAGCACTGCGCCACCGATCAGCACCAGCGCCTTCCGCCCGGCCAGCACCAGCGCTGTTTTGCGATCATAAGGGCCGGGTTTCACGATGCCCAGCCCGAGGCGCATCCCCGCCATGCCCGCCACGATCACGCCCATCAGTTCCGGTGCGGAATGACCTGCCACAAAGCTGTAAAACGTCGCCGGATTGCAGGCATGATGCACGTAGCCCGTCGCAGCACCGATGTGCGCGCCATTGAAAAGCATGATGAAGATTGACCCCACGCCGCCGAGCATCCCGCCGGCAAAGGTGCGCAGGTTGATGCTCACGTTGTTCCAGATGTAAAAGCCGAACATGCCGAAGTTCGACCCGAACTCCTCGCGCATGTAATCCTGCGGCGAAGTGCCTTGGCCGTACATCATTTCCACCTGGATCATGCCCTCGGGGCCGAGGATGGACATCGCCCACTCGGGATCAAAGGGCGTCCAGATCGCCAGGAAAAGGAAGGGCAGCCAGAAGATCGCCATGCAGAACCAGAACAGCCCGCGCTCCGCCTGGAACGAGCGGGGAAACTCCCGCAGCACCAGCTCCGCCGCACGTTCCCAGCCGCCGCTCAGCCGCCGCTCCAGCACGCGATAGCCGGTGATGGCCAGAGAGTTTAGTTTGTTCGTCAGGCGCGGACCATACATCCGATGCTGTGCCAGACTGAGATCATGGCAGGTCTGGCGGAAGAGCGTCGGCAGTTCCTCCACGCCCGCATTGTCCTTGCCGCCTTTCTTTTCCACCTGATCGAGCAGCTTCGTCAGATGCTCCCAGCGGGCGGTGTTTTCGGTTTCAAAGTCTTTCGGAGACATGGGGCGTTAGTTCTTGCCTCCTTTTTGCAGCCACACGCCCATGCTGCACACCTGCGTCAGGCCGGAGAGCCCCGTGCGTCCGGTCAGTGGCTCCAGCAGATCGCTGAGTTCCATCTTGCGCGCGTCCGACCACTGCGGCGCCCGCTCCAGAAATTGCAGGATGGCCGCCTGCTCCGCCCGGCTCAGCGCCTGAGGCGGAGGCTGCGGGTCCGCATTCACCTGGATCGCCGCCGTCTTGGTCTCCTTCGGGTCATCATAGATCACCACCGTGTCCGCCACCAGATCTCCCAGCCGCTGGAAGCGTTGCGTGAAGAGGCAGCAGATCAGGCCAAAGAGATAGCCCGCAGGCATGAAGTCGATCGTGCGCAGCAGATTGCGGATGATCGACTGCGGCAGCCGCACCGGCGCGCCGGACACGCTCGCCACTTTCACACCCACCGCACGTTGTCCCGGAGTCGCCCCGCGTGCCGTCATCTCGAAGACCACATTGTAAAACCACGCCAGCAGGAAGAGCCCCAGCAGCATCACCCCTTGAGCGATCCCATCCCCGAGCCCTCCGGCGATGATCCCCACCAGCAGCACCCAGGCAAAGATGACCACGAAGAAAATCAGCAGATCGATGAACCACGCCAAGCTCCGCACCGCAGGCCCCGCCACCCGCAGGTGAATCTCCACCCCATCGGCCAGCTCCACGGGCTGAAGGGTGTCGATGGGCAGGGCGTTCGGAGCAGGGGGCATTCGGGGAGGAGAGCGCCGAATGAAGCGGCTGCCTTTGGTTTTGACAATGGTAGAGTACAGAAGGCTGCTATATCGGTGAACAAGCGTTGGCCGATCCCCGAGGTGTTTTCATTCACAGTAGAACGGCGCTAGCCGTCGGGGTTTGGAATGCATTCGCTTGGCGCAGCAGCCAATCACGCCACATTCGCGCCGCCATGTCATCTGAGCCCATCATTTTCATCTCTGCGGTAAGCAAGGAACTGTACACGGCCAGAGAGGCCGTTGCCCAGGTGCTTCGGACTCAGGGCTATGGGGTTGATTACCAGCCAGACTTCGGCACAGAGCAGGGGGACATCCGCGAGATGCTGCGCCGTCGGATCGAGCCTTGTGAGGGAGTCATCCAGCTAGTCGGGAAGCGCTACGGTTTCGAGCCGCCTGCCGCCGACGAGACCCATGGGCGCGTTAGTTACACGCAATACGAGGCTCTGCACGCTCGCAGCCTTCCCAGGAAAGTCTGGTACTTGGTCTTGGACGACACCTTCATCTCCGACACAAAGGAGCCGCAGTCCGAGGAGCACACAGACCTTCAAGAGGCTTACCGGCAGCGGGTCCTCAAGGACACCCATGTTTACCACCGCATCCCAGATCTCACCTCCCTCAAGCTGAGGGTACATGAGATGAAGAACGAACTCGAAGTCCTGCGTGCCGATGGGTTGCAGCACCGCCAACGCCTCGAAAAGGGTGTCAGCAAGATCGAGCAATTGCTGGTCGAGCAGACTGCTCCAGGACGCCTTGCCGCCTACAAGC
>JBILPY010000238.1:0-6471 GCA_044373575.1 Prosthecobacter sp.
TTTCCTGGGCGGGCAATACAACTCATATGGCTGGCCTGAAGGCGTGAGCACGATCCCGGTCGGAGCGAAGTACCACGCCGTGGCTGGCACGGCCGTGTTGCCAGGGCTCTACGTCGTTGCGCGCACCGCCCACAATGCCTTGCTGACATTCCGATTGGGTGGCCTCACCTCCGACGTGAGGAAGCCGCTGCACATCTCGCCGCTAAATGCGGTCTCCCGCTTCGGCAGTCCCGCAGATCCCAGCTACTCACTGACCCTCACCGCCGCCACAGGCAAGTTTGCCGGCACCTTCACCCACACCGATGGTTCGAGGCCCGCCTACAGCGGCGTCATTTTGCAAAAGGGCACTGCCTCAGGCGGCTACGGCTACTTCCTGGCACCTACTCTCAAGATCATCGGCGGCGGACTCTCCGGTCACGTCAGCCTGAAGCCCTCCCAAGGTCCCGCCCCGGTCAATCTCAGATCCTCTAGCAGCTTCGTCATCCTAACGAAATAAGGTATCACCAACGTCCCCACATCTGCGATCACCGGGGACATCGGCACGAGTCCCATCACCGGTGCGGCGATCGGTTTGGAGTGTGCGGAAGTCACCGGCACCATCTACACTGTCGATGCCGCCGGTCCTGCCTGCCGGATTCAAGATGCCGTCAAACTGACGGCTGCCGTAGGCGACATGCAGCTCGCCTATACTGATGCCGCTGGACGCACTCTGCCTGATTTCACCGAACTCGGTGCTGGCGACATCAGTGGCATGACGCTCATCCCAGGCCTCTATAAATGGAGCAGCTCCGTGGGAATCGCCACCGGCGTGACACTCACCGGTGGCGCGGAGGACGTGTGGATCTTCCAGATCGCCGATGATCTCTCCGCAGAAAGCGGAGCCATCGTGACGCTGGCCGGCGGCGCCCAGGCCAAGAACATCTTCTGGCAGGTTGCTGGCCAGACGACTTTGAAAACGTCTGCTCAGTTCAAAGGCACCATCCTCTGCCAAACCCTGATTGCCATGAAGACTGGTGCCACGCTGAATGGCCGCGCCATGGCCCAGACCGCTGTGACCCTGGAGCAGAATGCCGTGACCCAACCTTGATGCGGTCAGGTTCCTGAGAGCTGGGCTATGTCTTCGACGAGATCATCACACGATTTCCTGCCTGACGCGTTTTGGGCTTGTGCCGACGGTCGCTCCTTTTGCATTCTCCACGCATGGAACCTCTCCCCACTCCTGAGATTGTCGGCGAAGACTTGAATCCCTACGCACCGCCGAAGGCGGATGTCTCGTCCCCGTCTGCATCCATAAAGGGGATCGATATGGACCGCTTCGGTCCCGCTGGCGGCGGGAAACGCTTCCTCAATTACCTCATCGATCAGGCCGGGCAGCTCGTATTCATTTTCTCCACCTTCGCCGCTTTGGCGATTCTGGAGGAGTTCGGGTTTTTGAGTGGTGTCTCTGTCTGGGTCGAAAACATGTCGGATATCCAATCCTATGGCGTCGCCTATGTTTGCTCCTTCATTTACTTCACGTTCTTCGAGTCCCTCCTTAGCCGCACTCCGGCGAAGTGGCTCACCGGCACGAAGGTGGTCACGCTCACGGGTGGGAAGCCGGGCGTCATTAAGATCATTCTGCGCACGGTTTATCGTATGGTCCCCTTCGAGCCCTTCTCCTTCCTCGGTGGCAACACCTCCGGCTGGCATGATTGCTGGTCAGGCACCCTCGTCGTGGATCTGCGGAATCCCATGCCCGCGCGCATTTCCCCAGCACTTGCGCGGCATTATCGCTGAGCGGATCACTTCACCACCAGCCAGCCCACGACGATGAGGATGGGCAGGAGGATGGGGATGGAAAACTGCCACATGTAGCGGAGGAAGTCCGGCGTGTGAACCTTCGACTTGTCGGCGATGGCCTTCACCATGAAGTTTGGCCCGTTGCCGATATAGCTGCCCGCGCCGAAGAACACCGCGCCGAGCGAGACGGCGATCAGTTGACGCGCGTGCGATGCCGCGAAGCCCACCACATCCGCCGCCGAGTCCACGGAGAGACGCTCCGCGCCCATCGCCGCCGCGAGGAAGCTGAGGTACGTCGGTGCATTGTCCAGGAAGGCCGAGAGCGAGCCGGTGGCAAAGTAATAGCCCAGAGGAGTCGTGATTTGCACTGCCTCTCCGCTTTGCAGAATCTGGAGCGCCGGGATCATCGTCAAAAAGATGCCCGCAAAGAGATAGCCCACCTCCTTGACCGGCCCAAAATTGAAATCATTCGCCTCATGGATCTGCCGCTTTGATGTGAAGTAGGAGCCCATCCCTGCAGCGATCATCACCAGCGCCGGCACACTCACCATCCCGCCGATCACCATCTCCTGCACACTTTTCGGCAGGAAGACCGCCGCCAGCACCAACCCAAGAAAGCCGAGGTTTGGTAGGCCACGGAAATAGAAGTGCTCCTCTGCCGTCTCGAACTCCCGCACCGGCTTCGGGGCTCGGCGGAAGTTGAACGTATCCAGCACAAAAAACACCGTCAGCAGCAGCGCTACGCAGATCAGCCAACCTAACCCCGCATGCTCCAGCACCCACCAAAAAGGCACCCCGCGCAGGAAGCCCAGGAACAGCGGCGGATCACCGATGGGCGTCAGCGCGCCCCCGCAATTGCTCACCACAAAGATGAAGAACACGATGTGCTGTCCCGTGATGCGATACTTGTTCATCCTGATCCATGGGCGGATCAGCAGCATCGAGGCCCCCGTGGTGCCGATGAAGTTTGAGAGCACCGCCCCCACGGCTAGAAAGATGACATTGCGCAGTGGCGTCGCCTCACCCTTCACGCGGATATTGATTCCGCCGGAGATGACAAAGAGAGAACCCACCAGAGCCATGAAGCTCACATACTCATGCCCCGCGTGCTGGAGCGCGTGCCAGTCATGCTGGACCAGCCCGTAATACGCCGCCGTCACCAGCCCCAGGCCCACCGCCACTTTGGGGTAGTGGTGCTCCCAGAAATGCGCGGCAAACAGCGGCATCAGCGCGATGCTCAGCAGCAGTGCTGCAAAGGGCAGGATCATCCAATAAGGCGGCAGGGCGGGATGGGAGGCCGTGGCGGCGGAGAGGAGTGGGATCATGAGTCAGGGAAAATGAGGAAGTCGAGAGACGTGCCAGCGGGAGCCAAGTGAATGCCATTGCGCCTGCACGTCTCGGCTGTCAAATCTCCCGCGTCATTCCTGGATCAGACTGGCTGGGACTGTTTTCAGGAAAAAGAAGGCTCACTTCACATCGCGCCAGAGCCAGCGGAGAGCCTCGGGCAGGGCAGGGGACATGCCTTTGCTGCCGTGGAAGCACTCGGTCCAGTCGATGCGGTGGTCGTAGTCCATGTATTTGAGGCTGGCTTCCATCATGCGGTTGGCGATGGGCCAGTTGCCGAACTTATTGTCGAGGTCGTTGGTGCCATCGAGCAGATAGACGCGGATGGGTTTCCGCTCGGTGATGCGCACTAGATAGGGGTAGGTATTGCCGCCGCGAATATCGACGAAGGTGCCGACCCAGCAGAGGACCTTGTGAAATTTGTCCGGGCGCTCCCAGGCGGCGGTGAAGGCGCAGATGCCGCCGGAGGACCCCCCGGCGATGGCCCAGTCTTCGGGCTGGGGGCGGAACTTCACGCCGTAGCGCTTCTGCACTTCGGGCAGGATTTCATCAAGAAGGAAACGCACATAGGCATCGCCGAGGCTGTCGTATTCGAGGCTGCGGTTGGAGGGTTTGTCGCCCTGCTTCTGGGAGGTCTTGCGGCCGGGATCGACGAAGACGCCGATGGTGACGGGCATTTCTTTTTTGTGGATGAGATTATCAAACACGACGCTGGCGCGCATGGAGCCCGTGGGATCGACATGGCGGCTGCCGTCCTGCCAGACCATGAGGCATGCTTCGCCACCGGGCTGGTATTGCTGGGGGATGTACACGGTGACATCACGCACGGTGTCGGGGAAGATGCGACTCTGCTTCCAGGCAAACTTTTCGAGTTTGCCCACGGGTACTCCCTTTTGCGGCGTGCTGTCAGCGCTGTAGTCGTAATGCTCCACATGCACCATGCCGCCGACTCGGGGCATGCCACCGGTGGTGATTTGATATTGGAACTCGCTGAAGTTCGGCAAAGTCTTTACGAGCACCTGCAAGCCATCCTCACCCAGCGAGGTCATGCTGCCGATGATGGTGCCATCTGCGCGCTGAACCAGGGCTGGCTCCGGGTCCATGATGGCCCAGGCGACCGTGGTGCCTTCGATGCGGGTGGTGGGCCTGCCTTTGAGGAGGTTTTGTCTGCCAAAGAGCCGCAGCACTTGGTCGTGCAGCTCTTTCGAGTGAGGGCTGTCAGAGGTGGCGATGGCTTTCTCCAGCGCGGTGGGAGAGATTCCAGATGGCTGGGGCATCTGTCCTAGCACATTACCGAGGGTCAGTACCAGGATCAAAAAAAGAGAGCGCATCATGAGTGCGCTCTCCAACGAAGTTTAGATGACGGACCTTCCACTGAATCACAGTGATGCGGTGATGGGACCTTTGTAGCCTCCGGCTTTGACTTGGTACATCTGCTCCTGGATGCCACGCACCATCTGGCGGACATGCGGCCACTTCATGCGGTCGCGCATGATGTCCATGCTGCGCTCGTAGGAGCCCCAGTGGAGGACTTCGATGTTCACATGGCGCACGCCCCAGGCATCCATCTGAGTGCGGGTGGGCTTGTAAATGTCGATCGTGCCGGTGCCGACGAGGGCGCTGCCGTAGTCGTCCACCACATAGGTGACATCTGGCTGGCCGCTGATCCTGAATCGCGTCCCGACAGGGTAGCGGGACCAGTCGGCGGCAGCACTGCGGACTCTGCCGAATTTGAGGGGAGTGCCCAGGGCGTTGCGTGCTCCATAGGTGATGTGATCGTCTTCATCATGGCAGTAGGCTGTCGTTCGGACGGTCATCTGGCGACCTGCTGTCATGGCCGCAGACTTCAGAGGAGGGCGCGGTGCCTCGAGCACGAAATAGGTGCGTTTCATGTCAGCCGGACGGAAGGGAACACCCGCTGCCAGCGCCTTCCGCACTTCATAGCGGACTCCAGGGGTTAGGGGCACCCCAGAGCTAGATTTGGACCCGGCAATGCCGGTGAACTGCTCATTGGGTAAAGCGCAGGAACTGAGTAACACCACCGATGCGAAAGCGGCGAGAGAGCCGACAGGAGAGAGGGATGCATTCATGGTTGAATATTGGTAACTGGGAGAAATCTACTAAAAACTCCATAAGTTAGCAATATAAAAACCATAACAAGCAAACTTTTAAGGCGTTTGGAAAACTAACTTCCGTTAAAAGTGGGCTTCCTTCCCAAACTTATCCTGTTCTACTGGTATCCTTTCAGGTGAGCAGGCACAAAAAGACGCGGACCGTTTCCGGTCCGCGTCTGCCAGGGGGAGGCTGTTTTGCCAGTCGTAACGGGCTTACGCCGCAGGAGCGACTTCGGCTGCACCACCGCCTTCAGCGGCTTTGGCAGCGTCGTCCTTTTCCTTCATCGCGGCTTTGCGGCTCATTTTCACTTTGCCTTTGTCGTCGATGCCGACGCACTTGGCGGTGACCATGTCGCCGACCTTGACGACGTCTTCCGTGCGATTGACGCGGAAGTCGGCGAGTTCGCTGATGTGGATGAGGCCGTCCTTGTTGCCAAAGAGGCGCATGAAGGCACCGAAGTTCGTCGTGCTGACGACCTTGCCGGTGTAGAGCTTGCCGATCTCGACCTCGGCGGAGACGCCGGAGATCATCTCAAGAGCGCGCTCCAGGCCTTCCTTGCGGGTGGCATAGACGTACACGGTGCCGTCGTCTTCGATGCTGATTTCAGCGCCGGACTCGGCCTGGATGCCTTTGATGTTCTTGCCGCCAGGACCGATGAGTTCACCGATCTTGTCAGGGTTGATCTTCACGATCTCAATACGAGGAGCGTGTGGGCTGAGAGGCTGCACTTCGCTGATGGCGGCGGACATGGCGCCGAGGACTTCGGTGCGGCCGTTCTTGGCCTTGGCGATGGCTTCTTCAAGGATGCTCAGGGGGATGCCTGGGAGCTTGAGGTCGAGCTGGTAGCCGGTGACGCCTTCGCTGGTGCCGCAGAGCTTGAAGTCCATGTCGCCGAAGTGGTCTTCGGAGCCGAGGATGTCCATCATGGTGAGGTAGCGCTTCATGCTTTCACCTTCGAACTCAGTGACGAGACCGACGGAGATGCCGGCCACAGGGCGCTTCAGAGGCACGCCAGCGTCCATGAGGGCCATGACGCCCGAGCAAACGGAGGCCATGGAGGTGGAGCCGTTGGAGGCCATGACTTCGCTGCTGATGCGGATGGCATAAGGGAAGACGGACTTCTCTGGGATGACTGGCTCGATGGAGCGCTCGGCGAGAGCACCGTGACCGATTTCGCGACGGTTCTGACCACCGAAGCGGCCGCACTCACCGACGGAGAAGGGAGGGACGTTA
>JBILPY010000239.1:0-6469 GCA_044373575.1 Prosthecobacter sp.
GCGCCTGGCTTGAGAAACGACTCAATGATTGAAGAGGAATTCCTTCGTGTTCAGCAGTGCCCAGAGGATGTCTTCGAAGGCTTCCTTCTTCGCGTTGAAGGCTTCTTGGTCCTTCTTGCCTGCGGTTTTCTTGGCGACGTGATCCTGCGCGAGTTTCATCTCGGTGGCATTCGGGTCGCGACTCAGGGCGATATGATAGACGTCGGTGACTTTGTCGTCCTCGGGCCGCGTGTCCTTCGCCATGCGATCTGCTCGACCATTGCCGCGCGTGAGTTGATTCTGGATATCGGCGGCGTTCAGCAAGTGCAGGCTTTGAGCGAGGCTTGCTTCCTGAGTGCGTTCGCACTCGCAGGCACTGGAGGAGTCGGGGCGACCAAATACGGTGAGGAAGTAATTGCTCTGGTTGTAGCTGTTGTCCGGCAGGGCGACGGCGCGGGTGCCGGGAGCTTGTCCCGCGAAGTTACTCTCCACATCGAGCAGACGATTCACAGAGTCGTAGAGGACTTCGGCGTTGAGACGCTTTGGATAGTAGCGGCTGAAGTTTTGGCGGTCCTTGGCGTTGTGAGCATTCGGCACTGCGCTGAGTTGATAGGTGGTAGAGGTGGCGATGCTACGGGCCAGAGCTTTGAGATCGTAACCGCTTTTCACAAACTCCGCCGCCATGGCACTGAGCAGTTCAGGATTCACGGGCGGGTTGGTTTCCCGCATATCGTCTTCAGGCTCCACCAGCCCGCGATTGAAGAAGTGCTTCCAGTAACGATTCACGAGCGTGTGGGCAAAGAAGGGGTTCTCCTTTTTGCTCATCCAGTTGGCGAGTTCGAGACGTGGATCCTGCTCGGGACGGAGCTTGGCAGCTTCGCTGCCTAGGCTGGTGGGCAAAACGGGCTGCTTCGTGCGGATGTTGGTCATCTGGGCGGCTCCGCGCTTGTTAAAGATGATCTCTTCATCCTTCGCCGTGGCGGTCTTGCGGCTCACATTGGCAAAGAAGGCGGCGAAGCCGTAGTAGTCCTGCTGGCTCCATTTCTCGAAGGGATGGTGATGGCACTGCGCGCACTGCATGCGGGTGCCGAGGAAGAGCTGGGCCACATCCTCCATCTGCTGCTTCGGTTCCTTCACCTGACGATACCAAGCGACTGGCGGATGCTGATCGAGACTGCCGGAGGCGGCGACGACCTCGCGGGCGAACTGATCAAAGGGTTTGTTATCTGCGAAGCTGTCGCGAATCCAGGACCAGAAGAGATAGCTGCCACGGGCATAGGTGGGCTGGGTGCGCTGGTTGCGGAGAAGGGCGCTCCATTTGTTGGCGAAGTATTCGGCATACTCGGGGCTGTCGAGCAGGCGATCGGTGAGCTGGGCGCGCTTCTGGGGATTTTTCGATGCCATGAAGTCCTTCATTTCCTCGGCGGTGGGCAGGCGGCCGGTGATGTCGAGCGTGATGCGGCGGATGAAGGTGCCATCATCGCAGATCTCGGAGGGCGGCATACCGATGGTCTTCAGCTTGGCGAAGACGAGGTCATCGATGTAGTTTGAGACGGGAGGTAGTTTATCGACCGGAGCACCAAGCGGCACGGTGGCGCGGAAGGTGGTGACCTTCCCCTGGTAGCGAATCATGACGGCGACATCGCCAGGCAGATCGAAGAGCTTCACATCACCCGCCTCGCTGGTTTCAGCCATGGCCTTTTCGTTGGCTTCGTAAAGCGCGCGCTTGGTGACATCGCGGGTGGAGCCGTCGCTGTAATGGGCGGTGACTTTGAGCTTGGTGCTGCCTTTGAGTGGCATGGTGAGCTTCGAGGGCTCGACGCTGATGCTCGCCATCTTCGGGTCAGTGTCCTTGCCATACGGCATGCCTTCGCGGATCCAGCGCACGAGATCCTGATAGTCCTCAGACTTCGGATCGAGCTTCTTGCCGCCACCGTGGGGGAGCTGTGCGGTGCCTTTGGTTAAAAGCAGGCTTTGCTCCGGAGCTCCAGGGAAGATGCGGCGACCGCGGGCTTCCTTGACGATGTGCTCGTAGTCCTCCTGCGGCTCGAAGCCGAGCAGGGAGAGCTTGAAGCCGTTCTGACCGCTGGCCTTGCCATGGCAGCCACCACCATTGCATCCGCCCTTGGTGAGGATGGGCACGATGTCGTTGGCGAAGTTCAGCGGGCGTGCCGCTTCAGCAGCCAATGCTGGCGTGGCAACGAGGCAGGCGGCGATGAGTGCAAGGGGTGACTTGTTCATGATGGCAAACCTACGCGCCGTGAATGGCAATCTTGTGCTCAGTGCCGCAAAGCCGAATGATGGATGTGAAATGGTCACATTTGTGTCAGTAATGCTTCATGAAAATACTCATCCTTGGTCTGCTGTTCCATCTGCCTGCTCTTGCATGGGCGGAAGAGGAGGTCAGAAAGCCTGCCGCTGTGAGCACGATGGCTGAGACGGAGTTGGCCGATTTCGACAAGCAACCCGAGGAGGTGCAGAAGCTGATCCGTGCGGCGCTGGCTCTGACGAAAATGGATCTGACCTATGTCTTCGCCTCTCATGAGCCCAAACGTGGTGGCATGGATTGCTCCGGAACGATCTATCATCTGCTGACCGAGGCCGGACTGAAGGACACGCCGAGGCAGTCAGATGAGATGGGCGAGTGGATCTTGGAGAAATCAAAACTGAACCGAATCGAGAAGGCGGATACGTTGAAGCATGAGGAGTTCGATAAGCTCAAGCCGGGCGATCTCGTCTTCTGGTCCGGCACTTATGAATCCACGAAGCGGAATACGCCGATCACCCACGTGATGCTTTATCTCGGTAATAACAAAGCCACAGGCAAAGGCGTGGTCTTCGGTGCCAGTGACGGTCGCAGCTACGAGGGGCAGAAGCGTACCGGTGTGAGTGTCTTCGATTTCGTTCTGCCAAAGGCGACCTCGAAGGCGAAGCTTTACGGCTACGGCAAGGTGCCTGGACTGGTCACTTCTGAACGGGTTTCCCCGCGCGGAGCCATTCTTCCCATCCTCCGGTCAAAAGCGAAAGGCGAGTGAAGCCCTTGGCCGCAAGTTTCTCTGCCGCAAGCTTCGAGCGGCCACCGATGGCGCAGTAGAGCAGGCATGGCTTCGCGGGATCGAGCTTGGCAGTGGCTTCGGTGAAGCGCTGCGCGTTGAGGTAATCCGCCCAAACTGATCCGGCGATGCGGCCTTCCTTCTTGATCTCCCAGTCTTCTCGCAGGTCGAGGATGACGAGGTCGGGCGTGCTTTGGATCAAAGCGGCGGCCTGATCGGCGGTGAGTTGCTGCACGGAGTCCGGCAGATTGATCGCGGGTGGCTCGGTGCGCACTTCCGCAGGAGGCGGTGGTGTGCAGGCGCTTAGCAGGAGCAGGGCAGGGAAGGCGAGGCGAATCATCGGCTTTACTTCTGCTTGAGGTAATCGGGAATCTCAAGCTCTCCGCTCTTCACGGGGGCGCTGTCGCCTCTCCAGACGAAGCCGGCTTTCTCGAAGCTGCCTTTGTTCGCCTTCAGATAATCGAGCATGCGATGACCGATGGCGCTGTAGGGGGAGTCTTTGCGCACGGCGAAGGGCTGGATGGCCTTGGCTTTGTCGGCAGGCAAAGGGATGGCGTCGAAGTGATCGGGCTGAGACTGGATGTTCGTGCGATACACCACGGCGGCATCGAGGGAGCCGGTGCGCAGTTGGTTGACGAGGAAGTCGCCCGTCGGCACCTGGCTGGAGGCGTTCTTCATCACGCTGTCGAAAAGGTTCATGCTGCGCAGGATGCCGGCGCTCATGAAGCCGAGGGTGGACTGCTCCGCATTACAAAGGCCGACGCGCAGGCCGTTCTGGGCGAGGTCGGCGAGAGTCTTGATGTTCTTGGGATTGCCCTTCGGCACAGCGATGACGATCTCCGCTTCGGTGAGCAGCACAGCTTCGGGGAAGTGCTCGGCCACGGGTGGGACAAAGCAGACATCGCAGGCGTAATACACGTCGGGGAACTTCGGGTTGGTCGTGTCTTTCATCGTCTTCATCGCGGCGCAAAGGATGCCGCAGCCATTGAAGACGGTCGTCACGCTGATGCCTTCGTGGTTGGCGAACTCCTGCACGAGATCCTGGATGGCCGGGCGATTCACGCCGCCACTGTAAAGGATCACCTCGGGCTTCACCGCCCACTTATCACCACCGGCGGGTTGGAAGCCGTGCTTCGCGAAGGTGGCGCCGCCTTTCTCTGGAGCAGAGAGATAACGCGCGAACTTCAAGGCATCGGCAGAGGACTTTGCTGACTTCAAAATCGCCGCGCTGGCTTTCTCGGCATGGCTGGAGAGTTCGGGGAGCTTGATGGCCTCCAGTCCATCGAACTGCGGCACAGTGCTGTCCCACACGAGCGCGGCATCACTGGCCCCGAGCTTCACATCAGCGGCGATCTCGGTGACGGTGGGCTTCATCACGGCGGCCTTTTTTGCCAAAGTATCCCAGCCTGCGCCGAGGATCTTTTTGGCTACTTTACCAATGCTTGCCGCTTCTGGATTTGGCAGGGCTAGCTTCACGTCGGGCTTCTCCAGATCGGCGAGAGTGGCGATGCCCTTGGGGTTGCCTTTTGCCACGGCGATGACGGGATGTTGCAGGGCCAATGGCAGCACTTCGCGGATGACCTCAAGCTTCCGAGCATCAGCGAGCGAGCCATCATCGGCAGCGATGAAGAGGTCGCCTTTGTTTGCGATGCGGAGTTGGCTGAGCAGCGTGCCGGTGCCGCCGAATTGCAGCTCGATCTGCGTGCCGAACTCCTCACGATACTGCTCGGCGATGGCTTCGATGGGTTTCTTCAAACCAGCGGCGCAATACACGGTGAGGCTGGAGGTGCTGGCGTTGCTCGTCGGGCGAAGCGCGTAAAAACCGAGCCCGACGGCGGCGGCGAGGAGAAGGATGGCGAGGACTTTGCGCATGAGAGGTTAGCGTTTGTTTCGATACAGCAGAGCGGCCAGTCCGGCGAGCAGCAAGGACGCGCTCGTGAGCAGGATGGAGCTCTGGGGGATAGAATCGCGTGGCGATGCCTGATCTGTCGGCGGTGACGCATCTTTCGACTCAGTGACCACCGTTTCGGGCTGCTTCATCTGCACGGCCTGCGCGACTTCCAAGGCAGGCTTCTTCGCCTTGGCCTCCTCCAGCGCCTTCGGCCACTCGACATTGAGCAGGATGTCCCAGCCGGGGTTTTCATTCTTCATGCGGCAGGAGCAGCGACCGACGAGGAACATGCAGGCTTCTTCAAGTGAGGCGTCGTCGAGCTGGTCGAGATTCCAGGCTCCGAGCACGCGCCCACGGCCAAAGACGGGTGCAGCGAAACTTTTCGTGGCATCAATCTTGCCCTCAGGTCCGGCGAGCATGGTGGTGAGGATCTTTTCCGCCGGATCATCAGCGCGCAGACGCAGGGTGGTAAACTTCAGCATTAGCGCCGGGCCGGGGCCGAGCTGGCTGTCGGGGTCGTTCGGGTCCTGGATGGGCAGTGAGGCGACCTGCTCCAGGAACTTCAGCCGCTTTTCGATGCGTTCGATCTCGGGCTGCGACTCCGGTTTGCCATCATCGACGATGACCCAAACGATGCTCTCGCCAGCAAGGATGCGTTCGGTGATCTGCTTTCTCCCTGGCGAGTCGAGCACGGCATCGAGGGCGGCTTTGTCCAAAGCCCCTTTCCACAGACTCTTTGTGCCCGTCTTGGAGTCGAGCAGCTCGGCAGTGGCCACTGCGGAATCCTTCGCCGTGGTGATGTCGAGGTTCGCTTTGCCATTCGCCCGCAGCGGGCGGAGGAGGTCGGTCAGCTCGGTATTCTGCGAAGTGCTGGCGGGCACGACGAGCTGGAAGCGGTCCGTCTCCCAGCGATCCAGCGCGTAGCGGAACACGGGGATTGTGCAGGCGCAGGTCTCCGCGCGCAGAAGCGCGGTGGTGAAAAGAAGCAGGAGACTGGTGCGGAGCATGGGCGTGGGGGAACGATCAGGAGGCGGGCAAAGTTACTGAAAACCCATGCATCGAAGCCTGCGAGGCCTTTTGAAGGCTGGCACCATCATTGCCGTGGGGCTGATTCGCTGCTAACAAGACCCCTTCATGACAGAACTCGCGCTGATTCTCCTGCTTCTCTTTTTCAACGGCCTCTTTGCGATGGCGGAGATCGCCATTGTCTCGGCCAAGAAGGGACGCCTTCAGGAACTGGGAGAGAAAGGCAGCCAGGGGGCGCTGCTGGCGCTGAAACTGGCGCAGAATCCCGAACGCTTTCTCAGCACGGTGCAGATCGGCATCACGCTGGTGGGCGTGCTGGCGGGGGCCTTCGGCGGTGCCAGCCTCTCGGGTTACGTCGAGCCTTGGCTGCGGTCAGTGCCCGCATTGGCCGAGTATGCAGAAGACATCGCCTTCGGTCTGGTGGTGGCTTTCATTACCTATCTATCTCTGATCATCGGTGAACTGGTGCCAAAAAGCCTAGCGCTGCGCAACGCCGAGGGCATCGCCTGCTGGATGGCGG
>JBILPY010000240.1:0-6466 GCA_044373575.1 Prosthecobacter sp.
CCAACCGGCTGGACCTCGCCAAGTGGATCGTCAGTCCCCAGAATCCGCTCACGGCACGAGTCATCGTGAATCGCGTGTGGCAGCAGTATTTCGGTCGCGGCATCGTCGAGACAGACAATGACTTCGGCATGCAGGGCACGATGCCATCTCATCCGGAACTGCTCGACTGGCTGGCCACGGAATTCATGGCGAAGAAGTGGAGCCTCAAAGAACTGCACCGGGTCATCGTCACTTCGCACACCTATCGTCAAAGCTCATCCAATCGGCCGGAGCTTCGCGAGAAAGACCCGAACAACTACCTGCTCGCCCGCCAGACGCGCCTGCGCCTCGATGCCGAAGTCGTGCGCGATGTGGCCCTCACCGCCAGCGGACTGCTTTCGCCGAAGCTCGGCGGCCCGCCTGTGTATCCGCCGATCCCGGATGGCGTCATGGGCCAGGGCCAGGTGAAGCGCGTCTGGACTGTCAGCAGAGGTGCCGATAAATATCGCCGTGGACTTTACACCTTCATCTATCGCGCCTCGCCGCCGCCTTCCTTGAATGTCTTCGATGCACCGGATGGCTTCAGCAGTTGCACCCGCCGCATCCGCAGCAACACACCTCTGCAGGCGCTAACGCTGATGAATGACAGCGGCTTCTTTGAATTCGCCACGGCGCTGGAGAAGATCATTCAAAAAGACGGCCTCGAAACCGCCTTCCGCCGCTGCACCACGCGTGCGCCGAAGCCGGATGAGATCGCCTTGCTGCAGAAGCTCGACACGCTGAATGCAGCCCGCACGCTGCTGAATCTCGATGAAACCGTGACGCGCGAATAGCGTGTGCTGACAGGAGTCTGTGCTGAGTTTGAGCGATGTCGAAACTCATGCCGTACATTGAAACGGCCAGACTCTTTTTTCAAAGAGTGGTGCTCGGGAAGGGACTCGAACCCTTAAGCCTTTCGGCACAAGATCCTTAGTCTTGCGCGTATACCAATTCCGCCACCCGAGCAGGTGCTGCGTTTTGCAGGGCCGCGAGTATAGCGCGACCATAGCGGATGCAACCTTGAGTTTATCTTTTTTCAAAAGAGTTTCAGCCGCTGCCCATGGGGCTCTTTGAAAAGCTTGTCGTCTTCGAGCCTTCCAGCTATCACGAGCGCCCTTATGAAAGCCTATCACATCACCGGCACAGATGGTCTCGCCTCGCTTCAGCAAGTCACGCTCGATGCGCCCACACCTAAACCTGGAGAAGTGCTTGTCCGCCTTCGTGCATGCTGCCTGAACTATCGCGATTACATGAACGTGATAGGCATTCGAGGC
The DNA here is from genome assembly GCA_044373575.1 of Prosthecobacter sp. Classification (GTDB taxonomy): domain Bacteria; phylum Verrucomicrobiota; class Verrucomicrobiia; order Verrucomicrobiales; family Verrucomicrobiaceae; genus Prosthecobacter. Next base: position 1,293 of record JBILPY010000240.1, read on the forward strand.
GTCACGGGTCCGATCCCGCGCATTCCATGCTCGGATGGGGCAGGGGAGATCGCTGCGCTCGGCGCTGACGTGACCGGATGGAGTGTCGGTCAACGCGTGGTGATCCCTTTCATGCCGACATGGCTGGAGGGTGGCTTCACGCAGCAGCACGCCAGTCAGGCGCTCGGTGGTGCGGTGGATGGATTGCTGCGAGAGTTTGCCTGTCTGCCTGCTGCGTGTCTGCTGCCGATTCCAGATTATCTGAGCTTCGAAGAGGCGGCGACTCTGCCCTGTGCCGCCGTGACCGCCTGGGATGCTCTTCGAGTGCGTGGAGATCTCCAGGCGGGGCAGACTGTGCTGATTCTCGGCACCGGCGGAGTTTCCATCTTCGCGCTTCAGTTTGCGAAGCAGGCCGGTGCGCATGTGCTCGCCACGACAAGCAGCGAGGCTAAAGCTGAGCGACTCCTCGAACTCGGCGCGGAAGCTGTTCACATTTACAAAAACGACCCCGCCTGGGACGACTGGGCGCTTGCTCAGACCGGCGGCGTGGGCGTGGACAAGGTCATCGAGATCGGCGGGCCGGAGACCTTGAATCGATCCATCAAGGCTACCCGCTTTGGTGGTCACATCTCGCTCATCGGCGTGCTCACCGGCACGTCTGGAGAAGTGCAGACGGTCGGTATTCTGCGCAAAGGCATCCGTCTCGATGGTATCTATGTCGGCTCACGCGCCATGTTTGCGGAAATGCTGGATCACATGAGTGCCACTCAGATGCGCCCGGTGATCGACAGCACTTTTGAATTCGATCAAGCCGCCGATGCCTTCCGCCGGATCGAGAGCGGGCAGCACTTCGGCAAGATCGTGATTCGAGTCTGAGGCATGTCTCCAAACGATCAGAGCGGGCCGAAGCCCGCTCTGATTCCAACATACCTAGACGCAGAACACTTTATGCGGCTGCTTCCGAGCCCTTGTGGCCGAGCTGTTTGACGGCCTTGTTGAGCTGTTCGTATTCGAGAGGCTTCTTGATCACGGTCACCGGGCCGTGGCTGAGGATGCGACTGAGCACTTCACTGTCAGGATAGCCGGTGATGATCACGATCGGGAGATCTGGATGCAGGGCCTTGAGCTGGGAATAAACTTCATCCCCTGGAACGTCTGGCAATTTGAGGTCGAGGAAGACGAAGTCGAACTTCTGCTTCTTAGCGAGCGCGATGGCTTCAGCACCGGTCCCGACGACAAGACGCCCGAAGCCGGCTTTCTTGAGGAATTGCTTAAAGAGTGCTTGGAGAGCTACGTCGTCATCCACCACCATGACGGTAGGTTGCCCTGTCTCCTCTTCTTTACGCAGCACATCGCGGTCAAGGAGACTGCGCTTGATGCGCCAGCGTCCGCCGATCTGCACGGCAGGAAGTTGGCCGCGCTGGACGAGGTAGTACACGGTCGGCAGAGGAATGCGGAGATATTCCGAGGTTTCCTTGACGGTCATGAGTTCGGGTGGTGCGATGTCTGCCATAAATAGTGGGGGGAGGCGTGGTGTGGGAAGATCTGGAGGTTCTCCGGCAACCTCATGATTCAGAATTAAATCGAATTTGTTATATAATTACCAAAACAGCAAGGCTTTTTTCCTTACTTTATCGCTTTTGCAATGATGAGTAAAAAGCAAACCTGCGAAACGTGTCAGAAGTAAGACCTTTAGCTGTGAGGGCTGTGCTGGCTCTACCTTTCAGGGGTAGTGAGTGATGACTCCGTTTTTGAGAATATAAATAGTCCGGTTATGCCCTGTCTCGAGACGGTATGACTGGGCTATTCCTTAAACCCCGCTGGCCGGTGCGCTGGGATCTGCGCCTTGAAGTCGCCTAGGCTGTTCCAGTGAGCATGGTTGTTCAGATCTACCTCGGCGATGGCGAGGGTGCCCCATTTGGTCGCCTTTGCCAGCACGTCACCATAGTGATCAAAGATGCCAGAGATCATCCACTGATGCTGATTCTCGTCGGTATAGGTGCTGCTGACGACATAGACGTGGTTTTCGCAGGCACGGGCGCGGGCGAGCATGGGATTGCAGCCCCAGACGGGCCAGGCGATGACCTCGGCTCCTTTCACGGTCAGAGCGCGGGCGACTTCGGGGAAAAAGCCGTCGTAGCAGATCATCATGCCGACCTTGCCAAAGCGGGTGTCGAAGACTGGATAGTCCCGCCCTGGGGTGATGCCGGCCTCCACTTCTCCGCGCGGCAGGGTGACTTTCCGGTATTTGCCGACCATCTGGCCGTCTGGGCCGATCAGTGCGGAGGTATTATAAAGCGTCTTCCCATCACGCTCGACGAGTCCGACCACGAGGTAGAGGTCGTGCTGCTTCGCGAGTTTGCCAAAATACGCCGTGCTCGGTCCGGGCACGGTCTCGGCTGAGGCTTCCATGGGCTTGCCGGTGCCGTAATAAGTGAGCGTCTCCGGCAGGACCACGAGGTCGGCCTTCTGTTTCGCGGCTTCGGCGATCAGCGGGGCGAACTGCGGGGGCTTGTCCTCCGGGTTTTTGCCCTCCCTAGGCTGGAGGTGGATCGTTGCCAGCCGGACCTTGCGCGGGGCGGGGGCGAGTATCTGCTTGAGCGTTACATCACTCCACTCCACGCGGGCGTTTGCCGCCCATTGGAGGTAAAGCTCCACCTTCGCCTGCCTCGCCGCCGTCGGGGCGCGGAGAGTGGCGGAAAAGCGCCCCCAATCACCCATCTCGCTTCCCAGGTCAGCTGGATACTCGGGCTCGGCCTGCGGAATCGTGCCTTTCGCGTAACCCGCAGTGGCGGGCTCTTCCCACTTCACGCGGCCACCTTTTTCATCCAGCCAAATAACCCGCGTCACCACGCTGCGGCGCGACTCCGGCACGCTCTGAAACTTCCTCCAAGCCTCGAATTGATAGTGCTTCCCGCCCTGCACAGGCAGCGTCTTTTCCCAGCAGCCGATCCACTGCTCCCCAGGCCCGGTCTCGATCACCAGCCCGCCCTTGCCGTCGCGGCCCGCCTTCGGGTTCACGACATGCTCCGGCGTCGCCTCGGCGCGGGGCGACCAGAATTTCCAGCCCTCCAAGTCCGCAGCTTGGGATGAAAAAGCCACCAGCAGGGTGCTGACGGTCAGGATGCGGCGGAGGGCAGTCTTCATGGCTCAATCAAAGAACGGGAACAGCTTCCGAATTTCCTCAGCGCTCGGACGGCGACCATATTCGCAGATCTCATAGGTCTCGGCATACTTCACCGCCTTCCCGCGCTCGGGGCCGTAGAGCTGGACCAGCAGCTCGCGATACTTCTCCGCCTCATTGCTCTGCCGCGCGCCCCAGCGACGCTTCAGCCAGGCACGCCGCGCGACCTCATCGCTCGCGGGCGGCACCTGCTTTTCCACATATTCGGCCGAGCCACTCGCGCCGCCCTCATAGGCCTGCGATGTCAGTTCGTGGATGCCGTCCAGCTTCTGCTCAAAAGAGTCATCCACCGACACCGCGATGTCCGGCTTGAAGGGGTAGGGCTTCTGGAAACCATCGCTGGAGTAGAGGAAGACCGGGTTCGTCTTCAGCGGCGGCACATCAGGGCAAAAGAACGGCACCGTCACCATGAACGACGCGTCCTGCACCAGCACACCGACATAGCGGTGATCAGGATGATAATCCCAGGGCCGATGAGCGATCACGATGTCCGCCTGCCATTCGCGGATCACTTTCGTGATCAGCTTCCGGTTCTCCAGTGTCGGCAATAGTTCCCCGTCGTGGATGTCCAGCACCTGCGAGGTAATCCCCAGCTTCTTCGCGCAGGCCGCTGCCTCCGCTGTGCGACGCTGCGCCAGCGGACCGCCCGCCTCCTTCCAGTGGCCGATGTCTCCATTCGTCACCGAAACCAGCTTCACATGATGCCCCAGCCGCGCCCACTTCACCGCACAGCCAGCGTTCTTATATTCCGCGTCATCCGGGTGCGCGCCAAAGGCGATGATGCGCAGCTTCCCGTCTGCATCCACCGCCTGCACGGCTGAGGTTCCAGCGAGCAAACCAAGGGCGAGGCCAAAAAGGAGTTGTTTCATAGGTTCCGCCAGTCTGAGCCACCGCCCACCTCCCTGACAACCCGCATTCCTGACCACAATGCACCTTCGAGTGACTTCACTTCCCGATGCAGAAGCTGGAAAAGATCACGTCCAGCACCTCCTCCACATCCACGATTCCCACCACCTCGCCCAGCGCCTGCAGCGCCTCGCGCAGATCCAGGGCGATGTATTCCGGTGCCTGCCCGGCTTGCAGCGCCGCCTTCGCCGCCGCCACATGCACCGCCAGCCGCTCAAAGCACACCTGATGCCGCGCATTGATCGCCACCGGATGCTCGCTCAGCAGCGGACCCGAGCGCAGCACCAGCGCGCGGATCGCCGCCCGCAGCTCCTCCACGCCTGATCCCGCCTGGCAGGACATCTTCACCGCTTCCTCCGGCCAGCCATCGGCCACGCCGAGATCCGCCTTATTTAAAAGCAGGATGCGCCGGCTCTCCGCCCCCGGCGGCAGCTCCACACGACTCGTCATCGTCGGCGGCACCGACCCATCCACCACCTCCAGGATCAAGTCCGCCCGCTCCAGCTCACGCCGCGTCCTCTCCATGCCCACCCGCTCGATCCCGTCCGCACTCTCCGCCGCGCGCAGCCCTGCCGTATCCACCAGCCGCAGAGGAATCCCGTGCACCTGGATCACCTCCTCGATGGTATCCCGCGTCGTCCCCGCCGTCGGGCTCACGATGGCTCGCTCAAAGCCTAACAGCACATTCAGCAGGCTCGACTTCCCCACATTAGGTTCGCCACAGATCACCGTCCGCGCCCCCTGGCGCAGGATTCGCCCCTGCTCCCCCGTGTCGATCAGCCGACGCGCCCGCAGCATCACCTCATCCATCCGCGCCACCAGCGCCGCGCCCGTGTCGGGGGAGATGTCCTCCTCCGGGAAATCAATGTACGCCTCCACATGAGCCAGCACGGGCAGCAGCACTTCTTTTAAAGCCATCGCTTCCTTGCCGATCGCCCCGCCGAGCTGCTCATGAGCCGCCCGCAGCGCCAGCGTGCTCTGCGCCTGGATCAGATCCATCACCGCCTCCGCCTGCGTCAGGTCCATCTTCCCGTTTAAAAACGCCCGCTGGGTGAATTCCCCCGGTCCAGCCGCCCGTGCTCCGGCTGCCAGCACAGACTCATAG
>JBILPY010000241.1:0-6452 GCA_044373575.1 Prosthecobacter sp.
GTTCGTCGGAGAGCTTCGCCTTGTTTGGCCCGACGGCCGTCGTGTTCCACTCGGCTCCATCCACGTCGTCGATGGAAACAAAGGTCGGCTCGCCACCCATCGTGAGGCGCACGTCATTGGCGACGAGTTCTTTGTCCAAAGCATGCCCCAGTGCGGCGATCTCCGCCCATTGCTCCTCGCTGTAGGGCTTCGTGACTCGCGGAGATTCATAAATGCGGTCCACGCGCATCTCGAATTCGAACTCCGTTTTGCACGGCTCCACCACGCCGCTGATCGGTGCGGCGCTCTGCGGCTCCGGTGAGGCAGCGAGTGGGATGTGACCTTCCCCGGCAAGCAGGCCTGATGTCGGATCAAGCCCCACCCAGCCCGCGCCGGGCAGATAGACTTCACACCACGCATGCAGATCCGTGAAATCCACCTCTGTGCCGCTCGGTCCATCGAGCGACTTCACGTCGGACTTGAGCTGGATGAGATAGCCGCTCACAAAGCGGGCCGCGATGCCCAGGCGGCGCATGACCTGCACCATGAACCAGGCCGAGTCACGGCAGGAACCGCTCAGCAGATCCAGCGTCTTTTCCGGTGTCTGTACACCCGGCTCCATGCGGATCGTGTAGCGGATGTCCTTCCAGATGCGCTGATTCACCGCCACCAGCAGGTCAATCGTGCGCAGGCGCTTGTCCGCATCCTTTTTGAGCTGCCCCACCTCCGGCAATACGCCGTGGGCATGGATGTCCGTGGCCGTCTCGGAGTGTGTGCCTGGAGCATGAGGCAGTCCGCCATTGCCGAGGATCTCGTGGCGAAGATCCGCCAGATAAGCCTGAAACAGCGGGGTAAAGGGCTGGCATTTCAGAAACGGAGCCAGCTCCTGATCCGAAGCTGCATCATACTTGAAGGGGTAGTGCTCACCTTCAGGCTCCAGGAAGAAATCGAAGGGATTAAACACCGCCATCTCCGCCACCACCTCGACCTCGATGCTGAATTCCTTCGTTTTCTCCGGGAAGACGAGGCGCGCGAGGTAGTTCGACTGCGGGTCCTGCTGCCAGTTCAGGAAATGCTGCTCCGGGGTGACCTTCAGCGTGTAGCCGAGGATGCGCGTCCGCGCATGTGGCGCGGGCCGCAGCCGTATCACTTGGGGACCGAGAGTGACCGGGTGCTCATAGCGATAGCTGGTGCGGTGATGAAGGGCGACGTGGATGGACATGCGAGGGGTTGGTGGGGGCCGAAAACGGAGCCTATGTCTCCTTTAAGCAGTTTCGCTGCCAATCTTGTTTTTCGGCTCGGAAAAACGGTTCTACCGCCTTGCCTCGCCTCGATTTCGCGAGAGTATGCGCCCGCTTTTCCCCTTCCCTACCATGCCCAAGAAATCCGCCGCCAAAGCCTCCCGCACCGAGCCCGCCGTATCGACGATCCGTCCGATCAAAAAGCTCATGGTCGCGAACCGCTCTGAAATCGCCATCCGCGTCATGCGGGCGGCTACGGAACTCGGGCTGAAAACGGTGGGCATCTACGCGCAGGAAGACCGCTTTTGCCCGCATCGCTTCAAGGCGGATGAAGCCTACGAGCTGAACAAAGACAAAGGCCCGCTCGGTGCCTATCTCGATATCGAAGGCATTGTCGCCATCGCCAAGGAGAAGGGCGTGGATGCCATCCATCCCGGCTACGGTTTCCTCAGCGAGAACCCGCAGTTCGCCCAGGCCTGCGCAGATGCTGGCATCATCTTCATCGGACCCGAAGCCAAGATCCTCGACATGATGGGTGATAAGACCGCTGCGCGAAACATAGCCCGCAAGCTCAAGGTCTCCATCCTCGAAGGCACCGACGAACCCGTCAGTGATCGCAAAGAAGCCATCGCCGCTGCCAAGAGGATCGGCTTCCCGCTTATCATCAAAGCCGCCTTCGGAGGTGGCGGACGCGGGATGCGTGTCGTGCGTGAGGCGAAGGACTTGGAGAAGTTGCTCGACGAAGCCCAGACGGAAGCCCTGCGCTCCTTCGGCAATGGCGCGGTGTTCCTGGAAAAATTCGTCGGCAAGGCCAAGCACATCGAAGTGCAGATCCTTGCGGACAAGCACGGGCATGTTTTGCACCTGCATGAGCGCGACTGCTCCGTGCAGCGTCGCCATCAAAAGGTCATCGAGCAGGCCCCGAGTTATGGCGTGAAGCAAAGCGTCATCGACGGCCTCTGCGATGCCGCCGTGAAGCTCGCGAAAGAAGTGAACTACACCCACGCAGGCACCGTCGAGTTCCTCGTCGATCACGAGACGGGCGAGTGGTTCTTCATCGAGATGAATCCACGCATCCAGGTGGAGCACACCGTCACGGAAGAGATCACCGGCATCGACATCGTGCGCAGCCAGATCCTCATCGCGCAGGGCTACCAGATTCATGAAGAGCCGCTCGCGTTGCCTGTGCAGGAGAAGATCGAGAAGAGCGGTTTCGCCATCCAGTGCCGCATCACCACGGAAGATCCTGAGAACGGCTTCACGCCTGACTTTGGCAAGATCCTCACCTACCGCAGCCCCGGTGGATTCGGCGTCCGGCTCGATGGTGCCATGGGTGCCTCGAACTCCGTCATCACGCCTTATTATGACTCCATGCTCGTGAAGATGACCGTCTTCGCACGCACCTATCAGCAGGCGCTTGATCGCATGGATCGCGGCCTGCGCGAGTTCCGTATCCGTGGCGTGAAGACGAACATCCCGTTCCTCATGAACGTGGTGCACCACGAGGAATTTAAGACCGGTCAGGCCACGACTCGCTTCATCGACAACAACCCCGATCTGCTCAAGTTCGTCGCCCGCAAGGACCGCGCCTCGAAGCTGCTGAACTACCTCGCCGACACCATCGTCAACGGCAATCCCTTCGCCAAAGGTCACAAGCAGGACAAGGCCTTCATCGTGCCCGCCATCCCGAAATGGGATCATCGCATCGAGCCTGCCAAAGGCACGAAGCAGCTCCTCACCGAGATGGGCCCGGAGCAGTTCTGCAAAGGCTGGGTCGCCAAGCAGAAGAAGCTGCTCATCACCGACACGACCATGCGTGATGCGCATCAGTCGCTGCTCGCCACCCGCATGAGGACCTTTGACATGCTCGCCGTGGCGGATGCCGTGGCGCGCCGCACGCCGGACCTTTTCTCTTTGGAAATGTGGGGCGGTGCCACCTTCGACGTGACCATGCGCTTCCTCCGCGAAGATCCCTGGGCTCGTCTGCGCGACATCCGCGCCAAGGTGCCGAACATCCTTCTCCAGATGCTCTTCCGTGGCAGCAATGCCGTGGGTTACACCAACTACCCCGACAACGTGGTGAAGGGCTTCATCAAACATGCCGCCGAGAACGGCATGGACATCTTCCGCATCTTTGACTCGCTCAACTACCTGCCGAACCTCACCGCCGCCATGCAGGCCGTGCGTGAAGACACGAAGTCCATCTGCGAAGGCACGCTCTGCTACACCGGCGACATCCTCGATCCGAAGCGTGACAAGTATGACCTCAAGTACTACGTCCGTCTCGCCAAGGAACTGGAGAAGATGGGAGCCCACATGCTCTGCATCAAAGACATGGCCGGCCTCGTGCGTCCCTTTGCCGCGAAGAAGCTCGTGAAGGCGCTGAAGGATGAAGTCGGTATTCCGATTCATTTCCACACCCATGACACCAGCGGCCTGAATGCCGCCAGCTATCTTGAGGCAGCGATTGCAGGAGTCGATGTCGTCGATGCTGCCATTGGATCCATGTCCGGCGGCACCAGCCAGCCGAACTTAAACTCCATCGTCGCTGCCATGCAGAACACGCCGCGTGATACCGGACTCGATGTGGAAGCCCTGCAAGAATTCAGCGACTACTGGGCTGCTGTCCGCGCCTTTTATAAACCCTTTGATACGGCTGAGCCTTATGGCACCGCCGAAGTCTATCTCCACGAGATGCCCGGCGGCCAATACACGAACCTCAAGGAGCAGGCCATCGGCATGGGCCTCGGACCACGCTGGCCTGAGATCGCTCACGCTTACGCCGAGGTGAACCAGCTCTGCGGCGACATCGTCAAAGTCACGCCATCCAGCAAAGTTGTCGGCGACCTCGCCATCGAATGCGTCGCGCGTGGTGTAAAGCCGAACGACATCTTCCAGCTCACCGGCACGAAGTGGAGCAAGGACGTCACCAGCATGTTCGAAGGTTGGCTCGGCGAACCTTTCTACGGCATGGAGCCCGAAAAAGCCGCCGACAGCCGCAAGAAGTGGAACGCCCTCGCTGACGCCATCGTCGGCAAAGGTGGCAAGCGCATCAAAGGCCGCCCCGGCACCCACGCCGCGAAGATCAATCTCGCCGATGTCCGCGCAGAACTCGAAGGCAAGCTCAAGAAGAAGCCCACCGAGGACGATGTCTGGAGCTACCTCATGTATCCCGATGTGTTCCTGAAGTTCGCCGACTTCCGCAAGACCTACGGCGATGTCGCCGCCCTGCCCACACCCGCCTATTACTACGGCCTGCGTGACAAGGAGGAGATCCACATCAACCTCGAAGAAGGCAAAACCCTCTTCGTCCGCCTGCTGAACATGACCGAGCCCGACGCCGCCGGTCAGCAGACCGCCATCTTCGAGCTCAACGGCTTCCCACGCCACACCACCGTGACGAACAAGTCACTCGCCGTGAACACCGTCAGCAAGGTCAAAGCCGACCCCGCCGACCCGACCCAAGTCGGCGCCCCCATGCCCGGCATGGTCGCCAGCATCGCCGTCACCGTCGGTCAAAAAGTGAAAGAAGGCGAAACCGTCGTGACTCTCGAAGCCATGAAAATGTTCGCCGCCATCAGCGCTCCAACATCCGGCACCGTCAGCGAGATCCTCGTGAAAATCGGTGAGAGTGTGGAGAGCAAGGATCTGCTAGTGAGGCTGGTGAAGTAACCAGCGTTCCGTTCATCCCATGACCCATCCAAAGCGAAAGCTCTACATCGACACCTCGGTGGTCGGCGGCTATCACGATCCGCTTTGGATGGCCGATACGCGCCTGCTTTGGCAGCAGGCTGAGGCCGGTCATTGGACGCTCGTTTCTTCCATTGTTGCCGAAGCCGAGATCAAGAACGCTCCTGCGAATGTGCGCCAAGTTTTTGCCAGCACGTTTAACGCCTCCAACATCCTCGACACCAGCACGGAGGTCGAGGAGCTGGCTGAAGCCTACATGCAGGCCGCCGTGGTGCCGCCCAAGTTTGCCGACGATGCCTTGCACGTTGCCATGGCAACCGTCCACGGCATCCGGCTCATCGTCAGTTGGAACTTCAAGCACCTGGTCAATGTGCGCCGCGAGGACGGATTCAATGCCGTGAACGTGTTGCACGGCTGGCCGATTGTCCGTATCGTCAGCCCCAAGGAGATCATCTATGCCGACCAAGAACAGCCAGACTGAAACCACCGCCTTTGATGCCGTGGCCGAAAGCCGCAAATGGAAGCAGACCGTCGCTGACACCACGGTCGGCATGAGCATGGCCGAACGCATGGCTTGGTTCCGCAGCCAGTCCAGTGTCCCGGCTATCCGCAGTCGTGCCACGAAAATGCGTCGCACCAAAGCCTCTGCCTGAGCAGAGCCATCCTTCAGAGGCCATGAAAATGTTCGCCGCCATCAGCGCCCCCGCCTCCGGCACCGTCAGTGAGATCCTCGTGAAGATCGGCGAAAGTGTCGAGAGCAAGGATCTGCTGGTGAGGTTGGTGAAGTGAGTAGATTTCGTTTAGCTCACTTATTTCCATGAGATCCCTTGAACGCCTTGCCCCTGCGGCAAGGACAGGGATCATTGGAGTGAATTGTCCGTGATCTCCATACCACGTCGGCTTGTTTATTACATTCAGCGTGTGAGTTCGTCGAGATGCTGCGGATGTGGAAATCCGCGCTCCGTGCCGTGCCTTGGGCGAGTTCCCAAGGAGCACGGACCTCCGAGTCCGCAGCAGGTCGATGGATAGAATGCCAGGGAGCTGCGGCGGGCCTGTGCGGCTTTGGCCTGTCGGCGTGAGCTCGCGGCCACTATTTTTCACAAACTGCGCAAGTTCCGGCCGGGAGTGCATCCAGCAGGTGAGATCAGGCACGATGCCGGGCTCTCCACAAATCTGTAACCCACCCAACATCCTCCCCTCATGAAAACCATCCTTCACACCACCATCGCCGCCGCTGCTTTCGCGCTGGCACTCGTCCCCTCCATCGGAAGAGCCCAAATCTTCAACGGCGACAACAACAACAATTTCGTGCAGCAAAACAGCGGCGACCAGTCCGTCCGTGATTTCACCTTCAATTTCTTGGGCGGCAATGACCGGCTCATTCTCCTGCGCAATGACGACCTCGCCGGTCTGAACCGCGGTGTCGCCAACATGGGCGACGGACGCGATGTCGTGCTCACCTCGTTCAACATGTCCGGCACCTTCAATCTGGGCAACGACAACGACTTTTTCCTTTCTGAAGGTGATGTGAATTTCAACGCC
>JBILPY010000242.1:0-6439 GCA_044373575.1 Prosthecobacter sp.
GCTGCCCGTTCACGTCGCCAGCGGCCAGCACGGGTTCATTGCCCGCCATCCAGAGCGGTTCGAGCGAGCCCTGGAGATCCAAAACTCCCGTCTGGGTGATGGCGAGGCGACTGGTGGCGATGCGGACGAGCAGCGGATGATCCGGTGCGACACTGCGGACGCTGTCGTGAGGCAGGCCGGGCTCCTGGAGTCGGCGCACCTGCACGGCTCCGCTGCTTTTGGGCGGGTTCAGCGCGATGATCGGTCGGTCGGTGGGCAGCACCTCGGGCAGCCAGTTTTCAAAGACATACACGTCCGGCTTGTCCTTCATCGGCCAGGCGGCGGGTTTGCCTTTCAGGACTTCGAGACGGCCTGCCTCGACCATGGAAGCCAAGGCAAGTTCGGTGAATGGATCGGGCTTCTCCGCCACCATCGCCACGATGAGTGGTCGCGTCTCTGGCAGCGGTGCAGCGACGGCGTCATCCCAGCCGAGGCAGTCGCCATTGGCTTTCAAATGCATCTCCATCCGCTGCCCGCGCACGCCTTCCAGCGGCACGATGAGGGAAGACGAAGCTCCGGGTTCGAGGTCGATCTCCCGAAGCTGGGCCAGTCTTCCGGCGAGCGTGATTTCAAGCGTGGCGGTGATCTTGGTTGGGTTCGCCTTGGCGGCACTGACTTTGACAAAAGCCTCAAAGCGATCCCGTGCCAGCAGCGCCCGGCGGATCTGGAAGCCCGTGATGCCAACATTGATCGGACTGGCGAGCGCGACATCCAGGAAGGCATACGGCAGACCCTCCGTGTCCGGCAGGGCGAGATCGCCGACATGCCAAACCTGGGATCGGGCCTCCAGTTCGGCGAGTCTGCGGATCACCGTGAGTGCAGCGTCGGGATGGGCCTCGATCGGCGTGGGCTGCACCTCTTGCAGCAGGCGCAGGCACTCGCGGCGGTTACGACTGCGGGAAAGCAGCACCCGAGGCTTCGCATCGTAGGCGATGAGCGAGACGACGACCTGATCGGGCAGCGTGTTGAGTTTGTCCTTGAGGCGCTTCTTCGCTTCATCCAGCCGCGTGCGGCCTTGCGCATCTCGGGCACTCATGGAAGCTGAGCGATCCACGACCACGACCACCGCGCCGGGCGAGTCTGCACCGACTTCACTCGTCGGACGTGCGAGAGCGATGACGGCGGCGATGATGACGAGCAGCGTGAGCAGGAGCGAGAGCCACTTCTTCAGTTTCCTCAGCCAGGCCGATTCCTGGTGCTCGCGTGACAGCGAGCGGAAGAAAAGCAGGGTCGAGACCGGCACGCGGCGCGCTCTTTTCCTGAACAGGTAAAGCGCCAGCGGGATGAGTGCCAGCCAGGCCAGGTGCAGGAGTTGGGGAGTGAGGAAGCGCATCAGCAGCCGACCCCGATGAACGACGGTGCCGCTGAGATGGCAAGGGGAAAGACGTATGCTGCTACTTGCCCCCAGAATATCCCCCGGCAGAGTGCGCGCCCTCATGCCACTCCAGCTCCACGACACCCTGACCCGCGAGTCCCGCACCCTCACGCCTCTCGATGGCAAGACGCTGCGCTTCTACTGCTGCGGACCCACGGTGTATGGACCGGCGCACATCGGGAACTTCCGCACCTTCGTGGCGCAGGATGTCTTCCGCCGTGTGGTGGAGATGGGCGGCATCCCCACGCTGCATGTGAGAAATCTCACCGACGTGGATGACAAGACGATCCGCGACTCGCAAAAAGCCGGGCAATCCCTGACCGACTTCACCCGCTTCTGGACGGAGAAATTCCACGCCGACTGCTCCGCGTTGAATCTCCTCTCCCCGCACGTCGAGCCCAGCGCCATCGCCCACATCCCGCATCAGATCCGCATGATCGAGGTGCTGATCCAGCGCGGTCACGCCTATGCCTCCGCCGATGGCAGCGTTTATTTCAAAGTCTCCTCTTATAAAGACTACGGCCGTCTTTCGCATCTGGAGGATCGTGAGCTGAAGCTCGGTGCCTCCGATGCCGCCGGGGCGATGGACAACGACGAATACACCAAGGACTCCCTGGCCGACTTCGCCCTCTGGAAGGCGCGCAAGCCGGAGGACGGCCCGAACTTCTGGCCCAGCCCCTGGGGTGATGGACGGCCCGGCTGGCATCTGGAGTGCAGCGCTATGTCGCTCGAATACCTCGGCGAAGACTTCGACGTCCACAGCGGCGGCATCGACCTCATCTTCCCTCATCATGAAAACGAGATCGCGCAGAGCTGCTGCTCCACGCATGGCAAATTTGCCCACCATTGGTTCCACGCCGCCCATCTCATGGTCGATGGCGGCAAGATGAGCAAAAGCCTGGGCAATCTCTACACGCTCGAAGATCTGCAAAAGCGCGGCTTCCATGCCGCCGAGGTCCGCTACGTCCTGATCAGCGGCCACTACCTCACGCCGCTGAACTTCACCTTCCACTCCCTGGAGTCCGCTCGGCAGGGCACGCAGAAGCTGGCGAAGTTTGAGAAAGCCCTCACCGCCCTCCTCGGCTCCACACCCACCGTCACTCGGGAGGAACTCATCGCCCACGGTCCTGGCGCGCTCTTTGAGGACGCATGGAAGTGCCTGAACCACGACCTCAATGTCCCCGGCGCTCTTGGCGCCGTCTTTGGCGCGGTGAACAAGACGAAACCCGCCACGCTCACTGCTGACGAAGCCCACTCGGTCTGGATGGGCCTGCACTTCATCCTGGAAGCTATCGGCGTGAAACTCCCGCCGGTGATCGATGAAGCCGCCGTCGAGGTTCCCGCCGACATCGCCGAACTCGCAGAAAAGCGCTGGCAGGCCAAGCAATCCAAAGACTGGCCCGCCGCCGACGCCTACCGCAAGGAACTGGACGCCCTCGGCTGGATCATTAAAGACAGCAAAGACGGCTATCAGGCCGTGCGGAAATAGAGTTTGGGAGGCACTTCTGAAAACTTGAAAGTGCCGTGGATCTCGATGGAAGGTCGTTCCGAAAACTCGGAATGGCCGTGGATCTCGATGGAGGGTCGCTCCGAAATTTCGGAAGGCCGTGGAACTCGATGGAAGGTCGTTCCGAAAATTCACAACCCTCGTGGATCTCGATGGGAGGAGGTTTGAGAAACCAAGAGCCTCAAATCCATTGAAGGAAGGCGTTTTGGGTAGTTTTTCGGCTGGCTGAACTGACTTTGGGGTCAAATTGGCTGAAAATACCCCAACTTTGAAATCTTTTTTGGGCTCATATCATGAATTTAGGGTCAAAAACACAAACTTTTGATTGTGATTTATGCTTTCGACTCCATTTTAATCGTCGAAACGCTAATTTTCATCCCAAACCTCATGAGCGATACCAAAATGGACGGCGCACAGGCCCTCATCAAAACCCTCGCCGATCTCGGCATCGAATACATCTTCGGTTACTCCGGCGGCGCTGCGATCCCGATCTTCGATGCTTTGGAGACGGTCAAAACGAACATGAAGTTCATCCTCGTCCGCCACGAGCAGGGAGCCGTCCACATGGCTGACGGCTACGCCCGTGCCACCGGCAAGCCCGCCGTCGTGCTCGTGACCTCCGGCCCTGGCGCTGGTAATACCGTCACCGGCCTCATGACCGCGCAGATGGACAGCGTGCCGATGATCGTCCTCTGCGGCCAGCAGGTGACCTGGATGCTCGGAAAGGATGCCTTCCAGGAAGCCGACATCTTCAACATCACGGCCCCCGTCGTGAAGCACAACTTCCTGGTGAAAAGCTCGAACGCGCTGCCCCGCATCGCCAAGGAAGCCTACCACATCGCCACCACGGGCCGTCCGGGTCCAGTGCTCATCGACATTCCCAAGGACATCAGCCAAGGCCCCTTCACCGGCACGTTTGACGAGCCGATGGACCTGCCCGGCTATCATCCCGAAGACAACTTCAAGATCGATCAGGCTGGTATTAAAGAAGCCGCCCGCCTGCTGGCTGGTGCCCAGCGCCCCGTGATCCTCGCCGGTCAGGGTGCCATGATCGCCCGTGCCGACAAGGAACTGCTCATGCTGGCGGAAACCCTCGGCTGCCCGGTCACCACGACCCTGCTCGGCAAAGGCGTCTTCCCCGAAACGCACCCGCTTTCCCTCGGCATGCTCGGCATGCACGGCACCGCGTATGCGAACAAGGCCATCTGCGAAGCCGACCTCATCTTCAATGTCGGTTCCCGCTTCGATGACCGCATCATCGGCAAGCCGCATATGTTTGGCCGCAATGCCAAGCTCATCCACATCGACATCGACGCGGCGGAGTTCAACAAGATGATCAATGTGGACGTGACGATCAAAGGCGACGCGAAAGCCGCGCTGAGTGACCTCCTTCCTCTCATCGAAAAACTGCCCACCGAAGACTGGCTCGCCCATCTCGACGGCTACAAGAAGAAGTTCCCCCTCTCTTATAAGAAGCAGGGCGGTCTGCGCATGCAGCAGGTCATTGATGAACTGTACAATCTCACCAAGGGCAAAGCCATCGTCTCCACCGACGTGGGCCAGCACCAGATGTGGGCGGCGCAGTTCTACAAGAACGACAGCAGCTATCATTGGCTCAGTTCCGGCGGTGCCGGCACGATGGGCTTCGGCTTCCCTGCGGCCATCGGTGCGCAGCTCGCCTACCCGGACAAGACGGTCGTCTCCATCTCTGGCGACGGCGGCTTCCAGATGACCCTGTTTGAGCTTGCCACCGCCGCGATTCACAAGCTGCCGATCAAGATCCTCATCCTGAACAACAGCTATCTCGGCATGGTCCGCCAGTGGCAGGAGCTGTTCTTTGAGAATCGTGAGAGCGGCGTGGACCTCATCGGCAACCCAGACTTCGTGAAGCTCGGCGAAGCCTACGGCATCAAAGGCTGGCACATCCGCCGCCCGGCTGACGTGGAGCGCGTGCTCCAGCAGGCCCTCGATTACAACGACGGCCC
This sequence comes from Prosthecobacter sp., assembly GCA_044373575.1. Lineage (GTDB taxonomy): Bacteria > Verrucomicrobiota > Verrucomicrobiia > Verrucomicrobiales > Verrucomicrobiaceae > Prosthecobacter. Next base: position 4,907 of record JBILPY010000242.1, read on the forward strand.
CTGCATTATCGAAGCCGAGTGCATCAAGTACGAGAACGTCTTCCCGATGATCCCCGCCGGTGCCGCCCTCGAAGACATGCTCACCGAAGCGCCGAAAACGAAAATGGAGAAACCCACCGGTTCGACCTAGCCACCGTAGCCTAGGCTTTCTAGCCTGGGCTCATGCTGCCCGATGATGCGCTGATGAAAACCAACCAGATCATCCAAGGCGATGCTCTCCAGGAACTCCAAAAGCTCCCCGACGCCGTCGCCCAAGCCATCATCGCCGATCCGCCCTATTTCAATGTTCTCGAAGATGAAGCCTGGGACACCCAATGGAAAACAGCCGCCGACTACCTCGCCTGGTGCGAGGCGTGGGTGGCTGAATCCATGCGCGTCCTCCGCGATGACGGCCTGGCCTTCATCTTCGGCCAGCTAGGCAAACGCGAGCACACCTTTCTCCACCTCATGTCACGCCTCACCCAGCAGCACCAGTTTCACGATCTCATCATCTGGGATCGTGCGGTGGGCTATGACGAGCGGCGGGACAGCTTCACGCCGCAGTATGAAATGGTGCTCGTCATGCGCAAAGGTGACCGCGTGAAGTTTAACAAAGACGCCGTGCGCATCCCTTACGATGCCAAAACCATCGAGACTTACCTCAAAGACAGGCGCTACAAAGACATGGACGCCCGCCGCGCCCATCTCGAAGCCGGGAAGTTCGCCACGAACATCCTCCGCGTGCCCAGTTTGAAAGGGAACTCGAAGGAAAAGTGCGGCCACCCCTCTCAGAAGCCCATCGACCTCATCGAAAAGCTCATCGCGTGCTCCACCGACGCGGGAGATCTCGTCATCGATCCTTTCCTCGGCTCCGGCACCACCGCCGCTGCCGCTCAGCGCCTCGGCCGCAAGTGGCTCGGCATCGAAAAGGACTCCAACTACATCAAGATCGCCAAGAGCCGCCTCAAAGCCGCCAAGTAACTTCCAAATTCAACATCATAAACCGCCATGTCCGACCGCATCCCCGCCACCACCGATAAGAAGCCCTCACCCCAGGCTGACATCATCAACATCCACACGCTCAGCGTCATGGTGAACAACCAGCCCGGCGTCCTCGGCCGCATCTGCGCCGTGTTCAGCCGTCGTGGATTCAACATCGAGTCCCTCGTCGTCTCCCAGACTCGTGATCCACGCTTCAGCCGAATGACCATCGGCAGCAGCGGGCATCCCGAAGGTCTGCATCAGATCATCATGCAGGTGAACAAGCTCATCGACGTCATGCACTGCATCGAGCACACCGACCGCGACGCCGTCGCCAAGGAACTCGTGCTCATCAAAGTCGCCGCCAGCGCCGCCGAGCGCACCGAGATCCTCCAGATCATCGAGCACTACGCCGGCAAAACCGTCGATCTCCAGGAAGACAGCCTCATCGCCATGATCTCCGGGAACACCGACAAGCTCGACGCCGCCGTCCGCCTGCTGAGCAAATTCGACATCGTCGAGACCGTCCGCACTGGCAAAGTCGTCATGGCCCGCGGCCTGGAGACGACCTAG
>JBILPY010000243.1:0-6411 GCA_044373575.1 Prosthecobacter sp.
CTCTGCCTAGCTTATAAACCGCTGAGTTGCCCCTTCAGAACCAGCGTGATAATCTCGCCTTAATTCCAGACTTGCAGCGCATGTCGGTTCTCTACCCCCCACTCAAGCGCGCCATCATTGCCATGGCGCTGGGAGTCATGCCCCTCGGAGAGTTCTCGCTACGCGCCCAGGAAACACCTTTACCCTGGGCGGAACGGGAGACACGGCTGGCGAATGAGTACCTCTCCCTCCTTGTGTCCCAGCCGGAATATGGGCGCGTGGTCGATCTGGTCTGGGCGCTCTATGAAAAGCACGAGGCCACTGCCCTGCTGATCCAGAGCGTGACGGCACAGGTCCAGCAGCAGCGGCATCCCTCCGTGGTGCTGGTGCTCGGGCATCTGCACCGGAAGTCGGGTGATTTAAAGAAGGCCGCCGGGACTTATGAGCAGGTATTGGGAGCGGAGGCTCAGAAGCCCATCGCTCTGCAAGGACTGGCTGACGTGGCTCAGGAACTCGGCGACTCGGCAAAGGCGTACCAGTGGATGAGCCAGCTCAACGATCTGCTTCCCGACACCGATGCCCGCAAGGTCGATGCCCTGCTCAAGCTCGGCACACTGGCACTCTCCGCGCAGAAAAATGAAGACGCCGTGCGTGCCTGGGAGCAGGCTGGAAAACTGCGCTCGGGAGACTTCGCCCACGTCCGGCAGGTGGCTGAACTCATCCTGCGCGCAGGCTTTCCCGAGCGTGCTGCCGCCTTTTACATCCAGCTCGCCGATCAGAGCGACCCCCAGAAGCGGCTCGATGCCCTCTACGATCTCGCGCGCATCCACGAGCATGCGGATCAGTTTGAGAAAGCCGAGGCCGCGCTGAAAAAAGGCCAGGCCTTGCTCGACTTCCGTGACTCGCGCTACACCGACTTCTTCCGCCGCCGCGTGCGCCTGCATGAGCGCTTCGGCACGCTGGAAGACCTTCGCCAGCAGCTCACCAAGGCCGCAGCCTCGAAGCCTGTGACCGAGCAGGCTCTGCGCGATCTGGCCCGTTTTCAGGAAATCACCGCCGACTCCGACGCGCATGTGGAGACGATGCGTCTGCTCGTCAAAGCAGCGCCGCAGGTGGATGACTACCGCTGGGAGCTCGTCCGCCTCCTGCTCGATCATGATGGCAACGCCGAAGCCGCGAAGCTTCTCGATGAACGTCTCAAAGGCGATGGCTCAGACCTCCCCGCCATCGTCTTCCTGCGCTGCGAGGCGGACCTTCGCAGCGGTCATCAAAGTGAGGCCATCGCACGTCTGCGGAAACTTCTGGAGACGCAGAAAAGCAGCGTCGAGGTGGAAAAGCAGGCGCTCGCCTTTGCCCAGCAGCGCACGCTGGATGAGATCATCGAGTTCATCCTCAAGCAGCGCGTCGAACGTGATCCAACGCGCGCTGAATCTGTGTTTGAGCTGGCGGCTTTTCACCGCGCCCGCAAAGACATGGCCGCAGCGGACGCCCTGCTGCGCCGCTTCACCCAGTCAGCGCCGAACGATGAAGAACGCCAGCGCCGCCTCAACGATGCGGCTTCTTTCATGGCTTCCGGCAGTGATCTCGACAGCGCCATCATCCTGGCCCGCGAGGCCGTGGGCAAAGCCAATGCCGGGCATGATGAGTTCCTTCGGCTTGCCGATCTCCTGACTGAGCATGGCGACACCGAGGAAGCGCTGACCTGGCTGGAGAAAGCCTGGGATTCGAGCAAGACGGAAGAACAAGGCATCGACGTGGACGAGCGCCTTTACTCCCTGCTTCTCGGCGAAAAGAAAAAGGAAGCGGCCAAGCAGCGCGGCAGTGGTGGAGATTTCCAATTGCCCGAAGTCTTCACCGGCAAAGGCTTCGCCAGCAGTGCTGATGAGCCCTCTGAAAAGCTGCCAGTGTCTGAAGAGGTCAGTGCGATGGTTGAGCGCTTGATGACCGCGAAGAAAGTCGATGGCGCAAACTCCACACTCCATCTCTTCCGCGCCGCATGGTGGGCCGTGCGGGCGGAGATGTTTGAGGAAGCCTACGCTGCCTTCCGCCTTTTGCAGGCCGATCCCGTCACGGGGAAGCCACGGGAGCTTTCCATCGAAGCAGAGAAGCTGCTGCTCGAACTCACCCTGGCGGATAAAAACTCCGCCCTGGCCATGCGGGTGCTGCGCCGCCTCATCGGGCGGGATCATGGAAACAAAATCCGCTACACGCTGCGCCTCAGTGAACTCCTGCTGGAGGACGAGCAGACTGCGTCCAGCGCCGTGAATGTCGGTCTCGCCGCCGAGCGCACGGGCTGGCGTCTCGCGGCAGATCCGCCAGCTCCGGGCCGTGCCGCCACGGTCTTGCTGGAGCGTGCGTATCGCGAGGCACCGGACTCCGAGCAACTGCTCAGCGCCCTGACGCAATGTTACACCCTGCAACGCCGACCCGACGATGCCTTAAAGCTCTGGCAGCAGGCCATCGACCGCGCCACGGGTGGTGCCGCCGTGGCGCTCATGCAGCGTTACGCGGAGATGCTGCTCCAGCGTGGCAAGCTGCCCGAGCACGTGCAGATCCAGCTCCGCATCGTCGAGCAGGAGACGGATGTGAAACGCCGCCGCGAGGCCTTCAAACGCTTCCTCGACCGACTGCTCTGGGCGGGTGAATCCGGTGGCGAGATGCCCGCTGATCTTCTCAAAGTCCGCCTCACTCTGCTGAAGGAGGCGCTGCTCACCCTGGTGAAAAAGCATCCCTTCGATGGCTTCTACCACGAGGCGCTCGCCAGCGTCTATGATCGCGAAGGCGATGCTCCGAAGGCCTTTGCGGCGATGAAACAGGCCTACTACACCGCGCCGGACACACCCTTCTCGCTCGATCAGCTCCGCGAGGCCGCGCTGCGCGTCTCGGATCTGAAGTCGGCCATCTATTTCCAGAAGCAGATCGCCGCCAGCTCCGGGCCTGCTGAAGCAGCGGCGGAGTCGCGTCGCCTCGTCGAGATGCTGGAGCAGACTTTCCAAATCGCCGAAGCCGACCGTGTCCGCCGACGGCTGGAGAGCCGCTTCTCCCAGGATGCCGCGGCGCTGGATGGCCTCGCCGAGCACTACCGTGCCACCGGTCAGGATGAGGCCGAGCGTCGTGTCTATGAGCAGATCGCCCGCGTGCGCTCCTGGGATGCACGTTCCCATCTTCGGCTCGCTCTGAAATGCCTCCGTCTGGCAGATGATGCCGCTGCGGAGAAGTATCTGCGCGAGATCCTCACCCGGACAGCCAGCCAGGCTTTCACCTCTCCGACGAGCCTCCCCCCCGAGCGCCTGCCTTTGCCATTGGCCGATCAGCGGAAGTCCGGGACGCCCGGTCCAGTGACAGAAATCCTTGCCGAGCTGGACACGGTGCCCGCGCTGAAGAGTGCGGAGGTCACCGCGCTGCGCACCTACCTCAGCCTTCCGCGCCCTGAATTCCTCGACCTGCCGAATGACGTGCCGTTGGTTCGGCTGCGCGCCATTGAGGAACTTGCCAGGATGCAGCGCGGTGAAGATTCGGCGCAGGCCTGGTTGAAGGAAGCCTCCGCTTTCAAATCCCCCGTCGAGAAACTCTGGGCGCTTCACTATGCCGGGGAGGGGAAAGCCTTCCGCGAGCAGCTCACCGCCGTGATGAAAGGCCGCTCCACACTCGAAGCCAGCTTCTGCCAGCTCTGGCTCACCCTGCGCTCTGGCGGCATGAGCGAGGCCATGCGCTGGGCTGCACAGACCGGCATGGACACCGAGATCCTCGACCTCCGGCAGCGCATGCTCCTCGGCGTCTCCGCCATCCTCGCGGACATCGACAGCTTCCGCTTTGCCAAAGGTGAACTCGCGCAGCTCGGCACCGTCCACAGCGTCTCCGTGCTCGATGTCATGCGCCGTCTTCAGGATCAGCAGCGCTACATCGAGGCCCTGGAACTTGGCGAGAGCGTCAGCCTTCACAATCCCGCCCTCGGCAGTGCCTTTGTCTTCTCGCTCGCCCGCATCGCTGAGGCAGCAGAGCGCTGGGATCTGGCGCGTGATTATCTCGGGCGCGTCGTGCGCGGCCCGGTGCAGCCGGAGGCGTATCGCGGCACCTATGACCCCTACCTCTTCAGCCTCAGCGCGGCGAATCGTCTCGCCATCAGCGCCGGAGAGCGCGAACAAAATGTGCGCTCCGCCTGGCATCATCTCCAGAGCACCCCCGCTTCAGGCATGACCAGCCTGCGGAAGTCTGCGGTGGCGGGCCTCGCCGGTGCACCTGACAAGGCGGCGGCCGAGATGGAGAACTTCATCACCGGCGATTTCCTCCCGGCCCGGAACATGGGCGAGATACGCGGGATGCTCATGCCGCAGGGTTCTCCTCGTTATGAAGAACCCATGCACCTGCGCAGCATGTGGGAAGAGACACGGGAGATTCAGGCGCGCTTTACCAATGAGGGCATGGGTCAGATGGTGCGGCAGGTGAATGACAAGCTCGCCGAGCGCTGGGGCGGTGTGGCGCTCAGTTCGCGCTCCGGGCTTGAGTTTGGCGAGTGGCGCCTCGGACATCTCATTCAAAAAATGCGTGACGTGGACTACCCCACGCGGCTGCGTTTGCTGCGCGAGCATCTGGCCAGTGTGGACATGCGCCAGGAAGTCTCTGTGGACACCCTGAGCGAACTCGGCGGGCGTCTCGAAGCCGCCGGCATGTCGCGTGAGGCCATCGAAGTCTATGCCACCCTCCCCGGACGCGCTCCCGCGAATCCCGAGTATGCGCAGTGGCTCATCCGCGTGGCGGAGGCATCGCTGGATACGAAGATCGGGCTGAAGTTCACCCTCCAGCTCCTCGAAGCCGAGCCGCCCTACAAGCCGCCTCAGCCCGGCGATGAAGTGCTGCGTGAGAAGCACTCCCATTTCCTCGCGCTCGAGTATGACGTGGCCGAGCTGCATCGTCGTGGCTACCTGCCCACAGTGACCACGGTTCGTCAGGGCCGCATCCCCGAAGAAGTGCCCTACCTTCGCGAACTTGCGTTGCTTTATGAAAAGCTCGACCAGGACACTCTCGCCCTCGCTGCGTGGAATCGGCTGCACGAAGCCTTCACCGCGAACTCGGAGAGCGGCATCCTTCCGGATGCCGAGAGCTGCGTTCACCGTGCCCAGCTCCTGGTGAAGCAAAAGAAACCCACCGCCGCCCTCGAAGCCTTGCGTCAGGTGTCCCTCGTCGAGAAGTCTGGTGCGCAGGGCCGGGAGGCACTGAAGCTGCGGGCTCAGCTCGTCGCCGAAGCCGGGCTCTGGGACGAGTTCCGCGAGTTGATGACCATCGCCGTCGATCTCAAAGCCATCGATGCCATCACCCATCTCGCCGGACTTTGCCGCACACACTCCCGCAGCACCGAGGGGCTGAACTTCCTCACCCAGGCCGAGCGCAGCGTGAAGGACGATGCCGAGCGCTTCCGCCTGCGCCTGGAGCTTCTCCGCCTGCTCGCCGCCGATCCCTCATGGTCCCCCGAGCGTGGCCGAGCGCAGGTCGCCGCCCTCTTCCGCGTGCGCAATCGCAGCCGCGAGACCCTCCAGCAGCTCGCCGACTGGATGAGCATCGAGGCCGTGGGAAAGCATCGCGATGCCTGGCTGCCTCTGCTTCGCGCTGAGACTCGTGCAGGCACGGACCGTCCGCTGGCCGCACTCGCGCTCAGTGCCTTTGCCGCTGGCGCACCGGCGTCCTTTGCCGATGACCTCTCGCTCGGCTGGAAAAACGTGATCGACAGCGACCGCGTGTGCATCGAACTCGCCGCCGAACTGCTTTTGAAAAAAGAGCGCCCCGGTCTCGCCTGGCAGGCCTGCCTCGTCATGCAGGATCTCCCCTCCATGCGACTGGAGAGCCGGAAGCAGCCTCTCATGCTGCGCGTGGCCCATGCGCTGAAAGACCGAGTCATTGTGCAGGAGCTCTTCGCTGAAATCGTGCGCATGCCCGTGCCGGGCGGATCACAGACCATCGTTTGGGCGCAAGTGCTGGAGGAGTGCGGCGAGTCAGAGATGGCCCGCGAGCTGTATCAGACCGCGCTCGACCGGCTGCATTCCACGAACTCGATGCAGCCCGATCTCACCGCCGCCTGGGTGCGCTTCCTCCTCCAAGCCCGCGAGTTCGAGGCCGCCGAAACCTGCCTCCTGCGGGATGTCTGGACCATGCCCAACGAAGCCGCCGCCGTCATCTTCGATCTCTACGCCGCCTGGGGTCGCCTCGCCGACATCCAGCAGGAGCTGCGCAAATTCCACCTCACCGGCGGCATCGAAAAAGAAGTCATCGTCCGCGCCGCCCGCGCCCTCGGCCTGCCAACGCCGGTGACGGCAGTGCCCTAGACATTAGATGGAAGGCATCATGTCCATCTGGCATCAAATGTAGTCTATCGATAAAGTCAGGAGCTGACTAGACCCAAAAAAGAAGCCCAGCTCATTGAGCTGGGCTTTTCTTTGT
>JBILPY010000019.1:0-20981 GCA_044373575.1 Prosthecobacter sp.
CGTGACTTTTGTCACGGCCTTCATTGGTAGCGGGGACAGGATTTGAACCTGTGACCTTCAGGTTATGAGCCTGACGAGCTACCGGGCTGCTCCACCCCGCGTTCTGTGGTCGCCTCTATCGTTCACGGCTTTGCGATAGCAACCTGTTTTATGAAGCTCTTGCCAATTCCATCGCTCTCCGCCTTCATGGCAGCTTCCCATGTCCGACCTTAAGACCTACCTCGCCGAGCGCTGTTCCTTTACCGACACTTTGCTGGATCAACTGATCCCTTCCGCCGAAACCGCGCCAGCGACGATCCACAAGGCGATGCGTCACAGTGTCTTCGCGGGAGGGAAGCGCCTACGGCCGATCCTGTGTCTGGCGGCAGCGGAGGCTTGTGGTGGCACGAAGGAGGCGGCGGGACCTGCCGCTTGTGCGGTGGAGTGTCTGCACACCTACTCGCTGATCCACGATGACCTCCCGAGCATGGACAATGACGACTTCCGTCGTGGCGTGCCGACCTGCCACAAGGTCTTCGGCGATGGCATCGCCGTGCTGGCTGGGGATGCGCTCCAGGCGCTGGCTTTTGAACTGGTGGTGAAAACCCCGAACGTTACGCGCTTCACGGCGGGCGATCTGGTGCGCGAACTGGCGGTGACGGCAGGCAGTCTGCATCTCGTCGGCGGTCAGGTGGCGGATCTGGAAGGCGAGGGGAAAAAACTGCCGCTGGAGGCACTGCGCTTCATCCATGAAAACAAGACCGCCGCCCTGCTGACCACAAGCCTGAAACTCGGCGGCATGAGCGCAGACGCGACCCCGGAGCAGATGCAGGCGCTGCACGACTTCGGCATGGCCACGGGTCTGGCTTTCCAGATCATCGACGACATCCTCGACGTGACGCAGACGAGTGAAAAGCTGGGCAAGAGTGCGGGCAAAGACCTCGCCTCGGAGAAGAGCACCTACCCGGCGCTCATCGGTCTGGATGCCTCACGCGATGAAGCACATCGACTCACCCAGGTGGCACATGATGCGCTGAACATCTTCGGCACTCAGGGCCAGCGGTTGCGCGAGTTGGCGGACTATCTGCTCTCACGGGATTATTGAGCCAATCAAGGCTTCAGTGCCTTCGGCGGATGCCGATCAGCCTCGATCAGCGGCTCGATCTCTTTCCAAAACACGGACGCAGGCAGGGCAAAGGTGGTCACGCGATCCACGCGGGCGATGTTGATGCCGAGCGCGTGACCTTCGAGGTCAAAAAGCGGCCCGCCCATGTCGAGCGGCGTAAGCGGCAGGTCGTGCTGGATGATGCGTGCGAAGTTGTCCGTGCGCAGGGAGATGCCGCCATTGGCGAAGTCCTCACCATCCCAGTTCATCATGATTTTCATCCGGCTGGCGAGGCGGACGCGGGTGGTGCGTGGCTTGCCTTCGCGGCTGTATTTGACCTCCATGAAGTCACCGGGCTGGTAGCTTTTGATGAGATCGGAGACCTGCTTCATGTCCGTGGCGGGCTTGCCATCGAGGGCGGTGATGAGGTCACCCGCCTTCAGGCCGGCCGCTGCTGCGGGACTCTCCTCCGCCAAACCAGTGATGCGCACGCCGGGGATGCGCGAGGGCTGCTCATCCATGCGGATGCCCATGGCTGCGCCGAACCCCTGAATCTTGCGTGGCTGGGCGCTGATGACGCCGATGCGGATCTCGCTCCCGCCTTTGACCGGTGCGGCGAGCCACTGACCGTAGGCTGTCTTCGATGCCGCTGTCTCAAACTTCACCGGCGTGACACCACTGACTCCCACCGCCTGAGCGAGCACGAGGTCATGGGCATTCAGCCGATGGATCTCACGGATCTCAGCGCTCTTCTCCTTCGCCCAGTGGATACGCTGTTTTTCAAGTTCGGGCACTTCGCTGGCCTTCGTGAGGAAGTAGCCATCGGTCCCTACCCACACCGCTGTCGAGACCGCCTTGCCCTTGGCATCTTTGATCTGCGCCACGGCAGCCCGTGCACCCGGCAGTGTGGTTTCCACACCACCGAGGATCTGCGCGCCATTCGTGCGCTCTTCCTGACTCAAAGTCGCTCGCGTATCAGCATGAGCGACGCCGAAAAGACAAACGAACAACAAAACCACGCCACAGCCCGTCCGAAGGTTCCCCTTCGTCATTCCTGCTGGTCTCATCCTTCACCCTCCTTCGGGCGTGAGGCGAGCTTCACGCGTAGTTCGCGGGCAGCTTTATCGCGGAGAACTTTGAGTACGATTTCATCTTCAGCGGCACGAGCGCGCACCGCATTGGAGAATTGCGATGCCGAACTCACGGGCTGCGTCTCCAGCGCCTCGACGACATCCCCGGCAATCAAACCCGCCTTCTGTGCCGGTGAACCTTCGAGCACTTCCAGCACCTCCACTTTGCCAGCGGCATTCACATCAATGGCCGCACCCAGATACCCACCACTGCCTGTGCCCCAGACGCGGATGACGAGGCTGCTTTTCATCTCATCCCAAGAACGCAAAAATGGAGCCATGGAGACGTGCATGTTGTGATCCCGCTCCTCCCAGATCTGGCTGTGGATGCCGATGACCTCGCCCTTGAGATTGAAGAGCGGTCCGCCGGAGTCGCCACCCATGAGGACGCAGTCGGTTTGCAGTGAATTCGCCGTCTGGCGGATGATCTTCCCAACGCGCAGCACCACGCCGCGCTCTTTGTCAAAGCCGCCCGGATGCCCGAGTGCGAAACACCAAGTGCCGGGCAGTGCTTTAACGACCTCGCGACTCAGCTTCACATGCGGCCAGATCCGTTCCTTGTCCTGGAGTTGGATGAGCGCGGCATCGGTGGTTTTATCCAGGCCGAGCGTGGTGCCTTTCACCGTCTTGCCATCATCCAGCACCACCCGCACTTCGCGTCCTGGCTTCTCTGCCACATGCGCTGCGGTGAGGATCAGGCCCTCGGCATTGATGATGACTCCGCTGGCCGTGCCATCGCTGATGCGCACGGCGACCACGGCAGGCCGGACCTTTGTCAGAAGAGACTGAACGCCCGACTGCACGGAGATGAGTTCCTTTAGCGGGACGCCAGACTCCTCACCACACACCTGCAAACCGAGCATCAACCAGAGGATGGCAGAGTAGAGTGGGCGGGCCTGGGAAAGCATGATCTGGAATAACGTCTGCATCAACGGTGCCAGGATAACAAAACTCTCTAATTTTCCCGCACTGGCTTTCAGAGGAGGTCGAAACCTCTTCAGCAGCAGCCTTTGCTGGTGCATTTGCCCTTCGCGGGAGCGAGCTGATCCACGCAGCGGAGGAAGTCGCCGAGGCAGGCGCAGGCGAGGCTGTAATAGATGTTCAGGCCGCGTTTCTCGGAGGTCAGCACTCCCGCGTCACGCATGAGGCTGAGGTGTTTGGAAACGGTGGAAAGGTCGGCTCCGACGAGATCCTTCAGGTCGCACACACACATCTCCCCGTCCATCAGCGCCTCGGCGATGAGGAGACGCGAGGGATGCGCCAGCGCCTTGATGACGGCGGCACGGCGTGTGGTGATGGTCTTGGAGGCGGACATGACGGGGATGTAGTCGCGCATGGGAGGAGCGCAACCATGGGTGACTCAGAAACAAGCGACACAGTCTGAAAAGACGGAAATGGGGCTTTACTTGGCTGTTTTGCCAAGCAATGAAGTTATTGGCCGTTTCGCCAAGAACTAGATAAAAGCCATGAGCACCGAACCCAAATCCATGAGTCTCTTTGAACGTCAGCTCACCCTCTGGGTGGGGCTTTGCATCGTCGGAGGTATCGCGCTGGGGAAGGTGGCACCGGGCCTGGCGAAGACGCTGGATGGCCTGGCGATTTATGTCAACGGCGCTCCGGTCGTCTCCATTCCCATCGCCATCTGCCTGTTCTTCATGATGTATCCAATCATGGTGAAGATTGATTTCGGCGAGGTGGTGAAAGCGGGCAAAAATCCGCGTCCGGTGCTCCTGACTCTGATTATCAACTGGGGCATCAAGCCCTTCACCATGCTCGGCATCTCCACGCTGTTCCTCGGCGTGTTTTTCAAGGACCTGCTGCCCGGCACGGAGGTGGTGAAGGATGGTTCGACCGTCGAGCTTTACCGCTCCTACATCGCGGGGACCATCCTGCTCGGCATCGCACCCTGCACGGCCATGGTGCTGGTGTGGAGCTTCCTGGCGAAGGGGAACCAGGGCCACACGCTGGTCATGGTGGCGGTGAATTCACTGACGATGCTTTTCTTTTATGGTGTGCTCGGCGGCTGGCTGCTGGGTGTGAACAAGATGCCCGTGCCCTGGGAGGCGCTGCTGCTCTCCGTGGGCATCTACGTGGCGCTGCCACTGGTGGCGGGCTATTTCTCGCGCGTCTGGATCATGAAGACCAAAGGGCCGGAGTGGTTCGCGCAGAAGTTCCTGCACTACCTCACGCCTGTCTCCATCATCGCGCTGCTGACCACACTGGTGCTGCTGTTCAGCTTTAAGGGCGAGACCATCCTGGCGAATCCGCTAACCATCTTGTGGATCGCCATCCCGCTCACCATCCAGACGCTGCTCATCTTCGGCATCACCTATCTGGCGGCCAAACTCATGCGCTTCAGCTACGAGGACGCGGCACCTTCCGCCATGATCGGCGCGTCGAACCACTTCGAGGTCGCCATCGCCACGGCGGTCATGCTTTTCGGCCTCAGCTCCGGCGCGGCGCTCGCCACCGTCGTCGGTGTTCTCATCGAGGTGCCGCTCATGCTTTTCCTCGTGAAAGTCTGCCAGCGCACGAAGGGTTGGTTTCACAGTGATCCACATGATGCGTGATCCATCTACACCACCAACCCACCCACACCATGACCCCAAAACCCGCTTGCTACGGCACGATGTTCCCCGACCTCTCGGTCGAAACCTTCAACGTCCCGCATGAGGGCAAGGCCTTCACGCTCAGCGTCGAGAGCTGCGGCGGAGCTGTCACCGAACGACACAGCTCCGTGAAGATGGGGGAGTGGCTGGCCTGCACCGAATGCCCCGCCTACCGCACCTGCTACGACCTCTGCATGGGGCGCATGATGCTTCATCGAGCCGCTCAGACTTTTGGTCTTGAGCGTGCCCTGTAAGCTCCCGCTCAATTCAAAGATAACCATGACCTACCTCTACGAAACCATCCCTGCCAACGAAGGCGATCCCGCCGAGCAGTTCGAGATCCAGCAGAGCATGAATGACATGCCGCTCACACGTCATCCAGAAACCGGCGCGCCCATCCGCCGCATCATCCTCGGAGGCTGGGGCCTCATGACTGGCAAAGGCACCTCCGCTCCCCAATCAAGCTGCTGCACTCCTGGCAGCGGCTGCTGCTGATTCCTTCGTCATATTCTCATTCGTCATTCTCCCATGAAACCTACCATCCTCATCCTCTGCACGGGTAACTCCTGCCGCTCCCACCTTGCCGAAGGCATCCTGCGTCAGGCCCTCGGTGCCGAATACAATGTCGCCAGCGCTGGCTCGAAGCCTGCCGGTTATGTCCATCCGCTCGGCATCAAAGCCATGGCTGAAATCGGTATCGACATCAGCGCGCACACCAGCAAGCACATGGACGAGTTTTTGACTCAAAACGTTGAAACCGTGATCACCGTCTGTGGCAATGCCGACCAGGCCTGCCCCATATTCCCCGGTCAACTCAACCGCCACCACTGGGGCTTCGACGATCCCGCCCACGCCACCGGCACCGAGGAGGAAATCATGACCGTCTTCCGCCGCGTGCGGGATGAGATCAAACGTGTCTTTGATGCCTATGCCGCCGGTCGCAAAGACGAGGCCAAGGCCGCGCCATCCGATCCGGTCATCGCTCTTTGAAAGCGGCTCTTTCACAATGACGGAGCCTCTGGTGCCGCCGAAGAACAAGATCTGATCGCCCACGAACAGGATTGGTGCCCAGCGCGGCCTTTACTTGGTCGTATTGCCAAGTAGTTTGGTCTCAGCTAGCGGGGCATTCACCCCATGGCAGCGCTGCGGCAGCCCAAACACCTTACACCCAGACACACCATGAAAGCCATCCAAGTCTATGACCCACCCATGTGCTGCTCCACAGGCATCTGCGGAACCGATATTGATCCTGATCTCGTGAACTTCGCGGCCATGCTTTCGCAGCTAGGCACGCACGACATCAAGGTCGAGCGCTATAATCTCGGCCAACAACCCATGGCCTTCGTGCAAAATCCGGCGGTGAAGGCCCTCCTGGACAAGGAAGGCGCGGAGGCACTGCCGATCATCTTTTGGGACGGGGAGGTGCATCTCAAAGGCCGCTACCCGACCAAGGACGAACGCCCCCATTGGTTCCGCGTGGCCCTTGGCAAAGAGGAGGCAACCGCGTGAGCCTGTCCCTCTATCAGCCTGATGCCGCCAGCTCAACACGCTTTCTCTTTTTCACCGGCAAAGGCGGCGTGGGCAAGACCTCGCTCTCCTGTGCCACGGCGCTGAAACTCGTCGATGCTGGCAAAAGGGTGCTGCTCGTGAGCACGGACCCGGCCTCAAACCTCGACGAAGTGCTGGAGACGAAGCTCACGAACAAGCCCACGCCCATCGCAGGTGCGCCGGGGCTGGATGCGATGAACATCAACCCCGTCGAGGCCGCCGCCGCATATCGCGAGCGCTTGATCGGACCGATGCGCGGCCTTTTACCGGAGGCGGCACTGCGCAGTATGGAGGAGCAACTTTCTGGCTCCTGCACCGTGGAGATCGCCGCGTTTGACGAGTTCTCGGGCCTGATCGGCAATCCAGAGGCCGCGAAGGACTATGATCACGTGATCTTCGACACCGCCCCGACCGGCCACACACTGCGGCTGATGAGTTTGGCGAAGGCCTGGGATCAGTTCCTCGACAACAACACCAGCGGCACGTCCTGTCTCGGACCGCTCGCTGGTTTGGAAAAGCAGCGCGTCATTTATGAAGGCACGGTCAAGACGCTCGCCGATGCAAAAGCCACCACGCTCGTGCTCGTGAGCCGTCCACAAGGTGCTGCGCTGCGTGAAGCGGAACGCACGTCCAAGGAACTGCGTGCCATCGGCGTGGGAAATCAATGCCTCGTAGTGAACGGCACCTTTGAAACCAAGTGCCCGGAAGACGTGACAGCGCAGGCCATGCAGCAGCGTGGTTTGTCCGCTTTGAATGCCTCAGGAGAGTTCATCAGTTCCATGCCAAGCTTCATCGTGCCCCTGCGGCCGATCAACATCCTCGGCATCGGCGGCCTACGTGTGCTGCTGAGCGGCGATTTCCAAGGCAAGTGCGTGAAGGCCGATGAGAGCGGCTGGACACCCCCTGCTATGGAAAGCCTCGAAGACCTCGTCAGCACCATGGAGCAGCAGGGCCATGGTGTGATCATGACCATGGGCAAGGGCGGTGTGGGCAAGACCACAGTCGCCGCCGCTATCGCCGTCATGCTCGCACGGCGCGGCCACTCCGTGCATCTCAGCACGACCGATCCCGCCGCGCATGTGGCGCAGACGCTGCATGGCAAGGTGGAGGGCCTCACGCTCAGCAAGATCGATCCCGCTGCGGAAACCGCCGCCTACCAGGGCGAAGTCATGCTCGCTCAAGGTGCGGCGATGGACGAAGCAGGCCGCGCTTTGCTAGAGGAAGACCTTCGCTCGCCCTGCACGGAAGAAATCGCCGTGTTCCGTGCCTTTGCGCGTGAAGTGGGGCAGGGGACGAATCGATTCGTGGTGCTCGATACCGCGCCCACTGGCCACACCTTGCTCCTGCTCGATGCCAGCGAGGCTTATCAGCGTGAGCTCGAGCGCCAGGCGCGCAACACGCAGCCGGAGGAAGTGCTCAAACTCCTCGAACGGCTGCGTGATCCCGACTTCACCCGCATCCTGCTCGTCACTCTGCCAGAGGCCACGCCTGTGCATGAAGCCGCCGCCTTGCAGGAAGACCTGCGCCGCGCCCGCATCGAACCCTTTGCGTGGGTCATCAATCAAAGCTTGCTCCACAGCGGCTCCTGCGATCCCCTGCTGCAATGCCGCGAAGCCTCCGAGCATCGCTACCTGCGTGAAGTGGTGGAAAAGCAGGCCAAGCGCACCGCCTGGCTCCCCTGGCAGCCCGAGGAACCCGTCGGCCCGGATGCTCTTGCAAAGCTGGCTTCGTCGAATCTCGAACCTACGATGGCATGAAAAAAATCGAAATCCTCGGGGCTAACTGCGGCAGGTGCAAGGCCATGGAGGAATGCGCCCGCGTGGCGGCCCAACGGCTCGGCCTGGGGTGCGAGATCGTGAAGGTCACCGATCCCATGAAGTTCATCGACTACGCCATCACCGCGATCCCCACACTGGTGATTGATGGCAAGGTCATCGTCTCGGGGCGTGTGCCGGTGCTGGAGGAGATGGAAAAACTCATCGCCGCCTGACATGACGCTCGCTTTCAATCTCACCCGCTATGCCCTGCTCACGCTCGTGGCGCTCAGCCTCGGCACCTGGGGGGTGCGCACGTTTTCCCCAGCCCACGAGGCGGGCAATGGCGAGGCGCTGCCCTTTAACGGCATCGTGGTGGTGAATTTCCACGCAGCCATCCGCTGCAATGCCTGCCAGGAGATAGGCACCGAGGCGAAGGCCGTGGTGGAGACAAGCTTTGGCGACGAATTGAAAAGCGGACTCATGAACTGGCGTGTCATCAACTTCGAGGAGCCCACCAACAAGCACTTCATTCAGGACTACGGCCTGACCACCTCCACTGTCGTCGTCATGCGCAGGAAAGACGGGCGCGATGTCGAATGGCGGCGGCTTGATGCCGTGTGGGATCATCTTTTCGAGGGGCCGGTCATGCGCACCTATCTGAAAGAGCAGATCGACCAGCTCACGCTGCCATGAACATCACCGAACTCGCTCCTTTCATGGCCGTGCTGGCCGCCGCGCTCTGGCTCGGCCTGCTCACCGCCATCAGTCCGTGCCCGCTTGCCACGAATATTGCCGCCATTGGTTATGTGGCGCGCTTCAGCCAGGGCAACGGACGCGGGCGGACATGGCTGCCGGGCCTCCTTTACGCCTTGGGCCGGGCCGTCGCTTACACCGTGGTCGGCGGTGTCATCACCTGGGGTCTGTTGTCGGCTCCATCGCTCGCGAGCTTCCTTCAAGAGCACATGAATCAACTGCTCGGCCCGTTGCTTGTGCTCGTGGGCATGGCGCTGCTCGGCATGTTGCCTGGGTTGCCGTCGTTTGGCAAAAGCGGTGGCGGTGGACTCAATGAAAAGCTCATGTCCCTCGGTCTCGTCGGATGCGCGCTCATGGGCTTCGTGTTCGCGCTTACCTTCTGCCCAGTCTCTGCCGCGTTGTTCTTCGGCAGCCTGCTGCCACTGGCGGTGAAGGAGCAGTCAGCGTGGCTCGTGCCTGCGCTGTTTGGCATCGGCTCTGCCGCGCCGGTGCTTGTGTTTGCGCTCGCACTTGCTGTTTCTCGTGAGGCCGCAGGCCGCGCGTATGAGCGACTCCAGGCTACCCAGCGCTGGATCGCACCCGCCAGTGGCTGGCTCCTCGTCGCCATCGGCGTCTGGATGTGCCTGCACCTCACGCTGCGGCTTTTCTAAACCCGTCCTCGTCACTTCAAGCCAACCAAATTCATGATCACGCTCGTGCTGATCAACAAAACCCGCGTCTAGCCCGCCGCCATGTCGCTCTGGGGTGAACATCCCATGGCAGCCGGGCAGCCACCCGCTTTATCATCCACTCTATGAAGAAGCCTTTGCTGATGGAAAGTGCCTCGACTGCAAATCCCGCTGACACTGTCAAGGTAACCCGTGGGATGCTGCGGGAACGTGCATTTGAAGTGGCCAGCCTTGAAGGTCGCGCCCCACAGGATGCAACGAAGTCGGACTGGGAGCAGGCGAAGCAGGAATTGATGACGAACCCTGACACGGAGGCACCGGACGAGATCCCCTTTGCGAATGCTCCAGGCATCTAAACCAAGAACCAAACCCATGCGGCCAAGCCATTTGGGGTGAAAACCCCATTTAGAGATCGCTGCATGGGCTTCATGATCATGGGTGCTGACTCAACCCCGATCTACCAACCGAGCCGATGGCTTGATGAATGAGGGCGCCTCATGAAGACGAGCCCACCATGCGTGCTGACGGTCAATGCGGGCTCTTCGAGCATTAAATTTGCTGTCTATCAGACCGACAAATCCCTGCTGCGTGGGCTGCACGGGAAGATTGATCGCATTGGTCTGTATGGCACGCATTTGATCTTCCAAGACACGGCCGCAGATCAGCAGGAAAGCCTGCCGATGGTTGCGCCTGACCATGCGGCGGCCACCCAGTTCCTGATGCAGTGGCTGGAGGAAAGGCAGGTCTTTGACTCGGTCAAAGCCGTGGGACATCGAATGGTCCATGGGATGGCTCACGCCGAGCCAGCCCTCATCACTACAGAGCTGGTCGGCGAACTGCACCACATCATGCCCTACGCTCCGAATCATTTGCCGCAGGAACTTGGCCTTTTTCAGGCTTTGCAATCCAGGCATCCTGAGCTGCCGCAAGTGGCCTGCTTTGACACTTCCTTTCACTGCACGATGCCACGGGTGGCGAAGATGCTGCCCATCCCTCGACGCTACCAGGCGCTGGGCGTGCAACGCTACGGCTTCCATGGCTTATCCTATGCTTACTTGATGGAGGAACTCGTGCGCCTGAATGATCCTGCGGCGACAAAGGGTCGCGTGATCCTAGCTCATCTGGGCAATGGAGCCAGCTTGGCAGCGGTGCGTGATGGCGAGAGCCTCGATACGAGCATGAGCTTCACGCCTTCCTCTGGTCTGGTGATGGGCACGCGCACGGGTGACATCGACCCAGGTCTGATCCACTATCTGGCCGAAGCCGAGGGGATGACGACCGCACAGTTTCAACACATGGTGAATTACGAGTCCGGCATGTTGGGCATCTCGGAGACCAGCTCTGACATGCGTGACCTGCTGGAGCAGGAGGCCACGGATGTGCGCTCCGCTGAGGCAGTGGCGCTGTTTTGCTATCAGGCGAAGAAGTGGATCGGCGCCTTCTCCGCCGTGCTGGATGGGCTTGATACGTTGGTCTTCTCCGGTGGCATCGGTGAAAACTCACCGCAGGTGCGCACCCGCATTTGCCAGGGTCTCGACTTCCTCGGCATCGAACTCGATGAGAAGCGCAATACCATCTCTGCACCGGTGATTTCCACGGAAAACAGTCGCGCCACGGTGCGAATGATCAGCACGGATGAGGAACTCATGATCGCACGCTCAGTGTGTCGGGCCATGGAGCTCTCCTCCACTTGCTAGTGAGCGGCCACGTCACTCGCCAGTAGGACATCACCCCATGGCAGGTCGGCGCGGGGACCTTCACGTTGGGTTCACGAGCTCAGAAGCCCCCAAACCACGCACGCATACCATGTTGATCCACTTAAACACAGACAAGACGGTCAAAGAAGCTGCCGAGGCGCTACACATCGCCGTCGAGGCTCATCACTTCGGCGTCATGCAGGTGCATGACCTCCGCGAGACCATGTGGAAGAAGGGCGTCGAGATCGCTCACGAATGCCTGATCTTTGAAGTCTGCCAACCTCAGCAAGCCAAGAAGGTGCTGGATGCGAATATGAGCATCTCCACCGCCTTGCCATGCCGCATCTCCATCTATGAAGAAGGCGGCAAAACCACTCTCGCCACTCTGAAACCCACGACGCTGCTGGCCATGTTCAACACACCGCAGCTCAACGACGTGGCTCAAGAAGTGGAGGACTCGATTCTCGCGATCATGACGGCTGCGGCCTCGGCCTGACTTGGCTGGTCGCTATCGCCCAAAGAGCCGCAGCCAAATCATCCATGAAAAACAACTCCCTGTCTCCCGACCAACTCCAGCGCATCGACGCCTACTGGCGTGCTGCGAACTACCTCTCGGTGGGGCAAATTTTCCTCGCGGATAATCCGCTACTGAAGCGACCGCTCGCGCTCACGGACATCAAGCACATGCTGCTCGGGCACTGGGGCACGACGCCGGGGCAGAACTTCATCTATGCGCACCTGAACCGCGTCATCAAAGCGCATGACCTCGACATGATCTACGTCTCCGGCCCTGGACACGGAGGTCCGGCGGTGGTGGGCCATACTTACCTCGAAGGCACCTACAGCGAGGTTTATCCACACATCACCCAGGACGAAGCCGGGCTGCAAAAGCTCTTCAAGCAGTTCTCCTTTCCCGGCGGCATTCCGAGTCATGTTTCGCCGGAAACGCCGGGGTCCATTCATGAAGGCGGCGAGCTGGGGTATTCGCTCAGTCATTCCTTCGGCGCGGTGTTTGACAATCCCGATCTCATCGTCACCTGCGTCGTGGGCGATGGCGAAGCGGAAACCGGACCGCTGGCCACGGCGTGGCATTCGAACAAGTTTCTCGATGCGGCCACGGACGGCGCGGTGTTGCCCATTTTGCACCTCAATGGCTACAAGATCGCCAATCCCACCGTGCTTGCCCGCATCACGCGGGAGGAGCTGGATCAGCTCATGCGTGGCTATGGCTGGACGCCGTATTTTGTCGAGTATCAGGATGACAACGAAGCCATGCATCAGGCCATGGCAGCGACGCTTGATGCCGTTGTTGCGGAGATCAAACGCATCCAACTCGAAGCTCGCGAGCGTGGCAGTCAGACACGTCCACGCTGGCCGATGATCGTGCTCAATTCACCCAAAGGCTGGACGGGGCCGGAGTGGGTCGCAGGCCTGCAAGTGGAGGGCACGTTTCGGGCGCATCAGGTGCCGCTGCATCCAGCGGGGCATCCCGAGCAGCTTCAACAACTCGAAGACTGGCTGCGCAGTTATCACCCTGAAGAACTCTTTGATGCGCAGGGCAAACTGAGGCCTGAACTGGCCGAACTCGCCCCACAGGGCCCACGGCGCATGGGTGCCAACCCGCATGCAAACGGCGGTCTTTTGCTGCGTGATTTGCAGATGCCAGACTTCCGCGACTACGCCGTGAAAGTGACCTCGCCTGGCGTGCTCGGCATTGGCGATACGCGGGTGCTCGGCCCCTTCCTCCGCGACGTGGCCAGGCTCAACGACGAGCAGAAAAACTTCCGCGTCTTTGGCCCGGACGAGACGATCTCTAACGGCCTGGAGGCACTCTTTGAAACGACCTCACGCCAGTGGGATGCCGCCACGGAGGCGAACGACCAATGGCTCGCACCGACGGGTCGCGTCATGGAGATGCTCAGCGAGCACCAGTGCGAAGGCTGGCTCGAAGGCTACCTACTCACCGGTCGCCATGGCGTCTTCAATTGCTACGAGGCCTTCATCCACATCATCGACTCCATGTTTAACCAACATGCCAAGTGGCTGAAAGTCACAGCGCACCTTCCTTGGCGGCAGCCGATTGCCTCGCTGAACTACCTGCTCGCCTCGCACGTCTGGCGTCAGGATCACAATGGCTTCACGCATCAGGACCCCGGCTTTATCGACGTCGTCATGAACAAAAAAGCCTCCGTCGTGCGCGTCTATCTGCCGCCGGATGCGAACTGCCTGCTGTCCGTCATGGACCACTGCCTGCGCAGTCGGCACTACGTCAATGTCATCATCGCTGGCAAGCACCCCGCACCGCAATGGCTGAGCATGGAAGCCGCCACCGCCCACTGCACAGCGGGCATCGGCATCTGGCACTGGGCCAGCAACGACGCAGGCGGCGAGCCCGATGTCGTCATGGCCTGCTGCGGTGATGTGCCCACGCTGGAGACCCTCGGCGCCGTCTCCATCCTGCGGCAGCATCTGCCCGAGCTGAAGATCCGCGTGGTCAATGTCGTGGACCTCATGCGACTCCAGCCCGAGCTGGAGCATCCGCACGGCCTCAGCGACACCGACTTCGACGCCCTCTTCACTCAGGATAAGCCGGTCATCTTCGCCTTCCACGCCTACCCCTGGTTGATCCACCGCCTCACCTACCGCCGCACAAACCACGACAACATCCATGTCCGTGGCTACAAAGAAGAAGGCACCATCACCACGCCCTTTGACATGACCGTGCTGAACGACCTCGACCGTTTCCACCTC
The DNA here is from genome assembly GCA_044373575.1 of Prosthecobacter sp. Classification (GTDB taxonomy): domain Bacteria; phylum Verrucomicrobiota; class Verrucomicrobiia; order Verrucomicrobiales; family Verrucomicrobiaceae; genus Prosthecobacter. The sequence goes on from JBILPY010000019.1 coordinate 13,998, forward strand.
GTCATGGACACCCTCGACCGCCTGCCCCAAACCGGCGAAAGAGGCCACGCCCTCAAAGAACAGCTCCAGGCCAAGCTCATCGAGCACAAGCACTACATCGACCAAAACGGCCAGGACATGCCCGAGGTGCGTGATTGGAAGTGGAACCCCTCAACGACCGCAGTGGCAACGTGAGTGAAAACTGAATGCACTACGATGCGCGATGCATCGCCGCCCCGCCAGCTCCCCAGTGAACTGCTCCAGCGTGATGCCGAGCCCATGGCTGATCTGCGCCTTCACGGGCGGTGTGGGATTGGCTCTGCCGCGCACGATCTTGCCGGGGTTTTCTCGACTGACGCCACTCTCACAAGCGAGGCCGTATTGGCTCAGCCCACAGCGTTCCTGGAGTTCGTGCAATCGCCTCGGCAGCCGCTCGCGGATGCGCTTGGCGTAGTCGTGGGTGTCGTGATTGTCCGGCGTGCTGCACATGCCATGAAATGCCACTCTGAAACTCAATGATACTCAAGCTGCGCCGAGGCGGTGCATGTCGCGCTCGCCTTTACGCGCAGCCAATGAGCGGCGTAGCCGGTGGGGAACTCGTGCACGAGGGGCTTGCCGGGCTCGACGGTGAAGTGCTGGTAAGTCGTGCCATTGGCCGTCGGCGTAGAAGTCCACTTCGAGGGTGAACTCCACGGGTTTTTGGGAGTCGTGCGAGAGGATGAGGGTCTTGTTGTCGTAGCCGGTGAGGAGATAGGGATCGCTGGGTTCGGTGGCTTTCACGGCGCTGTCTCGCCAGGGACCGCCTTGGCCCTTTGGCTTGCCCATTTTCCAAAGATCGTCGATGGCTCCGAACCAAAGTTTGGCCTCGGCGTTGCCGAAGGTGTGGCCGTCGTGGGTGGCCTCGGGCTTCACGCCGCTGAGGACGAGCATGCCGCGCCAGACGCAGTAATCGGCGATGGGTTTATTGTGAGTGGCGACCGGCTTCATGCGTTGGAAGTCGGGCATGTTGCGCTGACCGGAGGGCGAGGTGCCGCCGCGTGGGACTTCATAAAAGGTGCCGTGGTAGTTGGCGAGGTAGCGCTCCTGGATGCACTCGCGGATGCTGCGGGAGGCGGGAGCGTTGCTCAGGGCGGCATCGCCCTTCGGCAGACGGAAGCGCTGACCATCGTAGCGCGTGACGATGATGGACGCGGCGTCCTCGGTGAACTCGTTTTTCAAAGCGTGCGTCTCTTGCAGCTTGGAGACTTCGGCTGGTGCGTCGGTGGCGTGGAAGGCGAGTTTTTCATCCACCTCGAAGTAGCGGCCATCGCGGGTGAGGAACTGCAAGTTCGTCGTCGGAAAGCCAGCGCGGATGATGCCGCTGAGGCTGGTGGCGGCGTCGGAAGCGCTGGCGAGGCCGTTGAAGAGGCGCGCCTCGTCAGGAACTGCGTGGCGAGGTGTGGAGACGTGCAGGAACGCGGTGGCGATCGTGCCTTTATCAGCCTTCAAGCGCAACCATGGAGCTTCGAGATCCGTCGGCAGGATGACCGGCGAATAACCCTGCCGTGGCAGCTTTCGTGTGAGGAGTTGTTTCCACTGGCCGCTGCCTTCTGGGTCGATCTCAAGCGTCAAGGTGACGGCGGCATCGCTGTGATTCACGAGGTGTAGGCAGCGCTCTTCGTAACCTCCGATGAGGATGGCATCGCTGGGCATGTTGGCCTTCACCGCGTCTTCCACCCACACGCCGCCGCGTGCTTCGGCTGGACCCCATGAAGGCAAGTCGCTACGTTGAAGGAACTGCATGTTCGAGTGCGGCTGGCCGGGCACGAAGAACGGGATGCCGTGCACCGAGGTCGCCTGCTGGCTGAAGACGAGTTTGTCGTTCCACTTGGCCATGTCCGTGACGGTGACGAGTGTGGACGCGATGTGCTGCAAGCCAGCGCTGTGCCCATCGCGGAAGCCGGTGGGCAGCTCGTAGAGGCCGTTGTGCAGGAACATCAGACGTGGCCCATCGCCCACGTCGCAGATGCGCGGCCATTCGGTGTTTGAGCCATGCACACCATCGGCGGTGTAGCTCGATTTCGGCAGGCGATAGGTCGTCCAGGTACCGGACTTCTCACGCACTTTGATGAAAGCCGAGCGCAAATCCCAGCCGAGTGCCCATACGGGTTCGTCATCGCTCGTCGCGCCCGAAAGTCCACCGGGTCCGGTGATGTCGAGATGCTGGCGCCGCGAAAGGATGCGCCACGTTTTGCCATCCCACTCGCCGAGATTGCCGATGTCTTCGCTGATGTCGCGCCACATGGTTTGGCCGGTGCTGCGCGGTGTTGCGAGCGGTTGATACGGCGTTTGCAGATACTGCCACGTCAGCTTCTCCGTCTCGAACCTCGTCGACGCGCTGGTGTAGTCCACTTTCCAAAAGGGCGAGGGCGCGGGCTCTTCGCCATTCGCCGCGACAAAGAATCGCCCCTGAGCTGTCCACGCGCCTTTGTAGTGCCAGCCGGGCAACGGCTTCTTGAAAAGCTCCATCACCGCGAGCGAATGCACGTCCACTTCATAGACCGCGCCTTCTTGCGTGAGGTAGAGCACCTTGTTCCCCGGGTCCGTGACATGCCGCGCCAAGGCGGTGAGCCGTCCGGGCAGCTGGTCACGTGGGATGACGCGCACCTTGCCCGCTTCATCAATCGCATACGAGGCGATGAACAACTGCCGCGACTCGCGATGAATCATCCGGCAGGCACTCGTGCCGCCCACGCTCTCGGGCCGGATCTCCTGCGACATATCTGGCAGGATGGCGAAGAGTTTGTCATTGCCGCGCCCGAGGTCGTGGGACGTGTAGGTCGTGCTCCACAGCTTCCCCGCCCAAGGCACGGCGGCCCCGAGTCCGCATTCCATGGACGGCTTCTCGCGCTTCGGGTCGGAATTGAAGACCGTGAGATGCGGATAGATGCCGGAGACGCTGAGGGGCTCGGCGGCTTGGGTGCAGACGGTAAGCAAAAGAGTGGCGGCCAACGTGTTTTTCATCGGACGATCATCTTGCCGAGTGAGCTGCCATTTTGCCATGTCTCCAGACGACTGATCTTTGGTCTGAATCCGACCCGCAGTCACGCAGCGGCCCGCGAGGCATACTCGCCCGGCGTGCATTGCATGAGACGCTTGAAGACCTTGCCAAAATGAGCCGCGTCCGCAAAGCCCACACGCAGAGCGATCTCGCCCACGGAGTAGCGACCGCTCTCCAGCATGCGGCAGGCATGATTCACGCGAACCCGACCGAGAAAATCAGCCAGCGTTCCCTCCGTGTGCTGGCGGAAGAGTCGGCCCAGATGATCCGCGTTCACCTTCAGGGACTCGGCCACGCCAGCCAACGTCATCGGCTCAGAATAGTGATGCTGCACGAGTTCCATCGCACGTCGCAGCATCACCGGAAACTCCATCGCGGAAATCCATGGCAACCCACCGCGACGAGGCAGGTCATTCTCCAGCGGCACGCCCCAGGCCTCCGCCAATCGCGCCGCCATCTGTGCCACAAGGCGCAACCGAGCACGACGCGGCTCGATCTCTGACGCGTCCACGCGTGCCGCCTTTTCCATCTGCTCCAAAAACGGCTCCGCAGGCACTCCGCAACGCTGCGCATAACGCCGGATGCGCTGCTCCGCCTCGGTGCCGCGAACGATCACCGATCCATAATAGAAAGCCCCAAGCACGCGACCTTTCACCACGAGCGGCTCCACCATGTCCGTGAGTCCAAGATGGCACTGCCCGACAAACCCCGCACCGCGCCGGATCAGCACGCGATTGACCGCATGCTTGTTCTTCAGGTATCCACGCAGCGTGGCTCCCGTCTTCGCCAACACACAGAACTCACAACGATGAATCTTCCACTCCTCCGGCAAAGCCAGATCCGGCACCCGCCGCGCCAGCCCCGCCAGATCCGAAAAACTGATGCGCCACGGTCCCCCGTCTTCGACGAGAGCAAGAAGTTGTTCGAGAAGGGAGGGCGGCATCTGCATCTATGATTCCTCAAGAGTGCGCTGCGGCAAGTCAAGCGTTGCAACAAGCAGCCATGAACGTGCTGATGAAGCCGCCTTCAATCCGACCGATGGGCTCCCGGCTGATGCCACTTCCGCGGGCATGGTGGACGTTGCTCAACCCCATCGCTTCCCGGAGAGCCTGCAAGCTGCACAGACAGAACAAGCACACCGGTGGCGGGCCTGTGACTCTGGTTCATGCCCACTATTGGGTCTATTTCTTCACCTCCCCATCCCGCTGGAACGACTGCCAAGCATGGATCGACTTCACCCGCTGCACGATTTGCCCCCGGGCGTCTCAAATACTGAACCCGGCAACGCCGCGCTTTCCCTTTTTCGACCCCAGGTGGGGTTTCGCCCCATAGCGGTGTGCTTGGCGGTGGCACAGCGTGCCGCCGCCTATCCGTGCAGGCAAAACCCCATCCACACTCTTATGTTACTCAAAGCAAACGCGCTCAAAGGATTCAAACTCGACTGTCTCGATGGCGAGATCGGTGAGGTCAGTGAATTTTACTTCGATGACCGGCATTGGGTCATCCGCTACCTCGTGGCGGACACGGGCGGCTGGCTCACGGGCAGGCTGGTTCTGATCTCGCCGTATGCCCTCGTCGGCGCGGCGCGGGAGGACGACGCCATCGCGGTAAATCTGACCAAAAAGCAGATCCAGGACAGCCCTGGTCAAGACACGGACAAGCCGGTGTCACGCCAGTTTGAGCTCGACTACAACGGCTACTACGGCTGGCCGATGTATTGGGGTGGTCCCTACATGTGGGGTGCCTATCCCTTCCTGATGCGTGACCCGAATCAGTGGAACACGCCGACGGATGCGGAGAAGTCCTGGGATGCGCATCTGCGCAGCACGGATGCGGTGACGGGTAACAACCTCCAGGCGACGGATGGCGAGATCGGTCATGTGGTGGACTTCATCATTGATGACGAGACCTGGGCCATCCGCTACCTCGTCGTGGATACCCGGAACTGGTGGCCGGGGAAGAAGGTGCTGATCTCACCGGAGTGGATCGAGCGTGTGAGCTGGACCGAGCTGAAAGTCCACGTCAAACTCACCCGCGAAGCCATCAAGGCCTCACCCGAATACACGGACGAAGCCCTCCTCTCCCGCAGCTACGAAAGCGGCCTCTTCCGCCACTATGGCCGCGACGGCTACTGGGCACACGAAACGGATCGCCACACCTCCACACAGCCATGACACCGCACCAACAAGGTCTCATCGACACCGCGCAGGCTCTCGTCGCTGATGACAAAGGCATCCTCGCCATGGATGAGAGCAATGGCACCTGTGACGAGCGCTTTGCCGCGCTGGGCATCCCGCAGACGGTCGAGTCACGGCGGGCTTATCGCGAGCTGCTCGTGACCACGCCGCAGCTCGGCGAGAGCATCAGCGGCGCGATCCTCTATGATGAAACGATTCGTCAGCAGACCCGCGACGGTGCGTCCTTCCTCAGCGTGCTCGCCGCTGCTGGCATCATCCCTGGCATCAAAGTGGATCTGGGAGCGAAAGCCCTCGCGGGTCATCCCGGAGAGACCATCACTGAGGGGCTCGATGGTCTTCGCGAACGGCTTGTGGAGTATTCGCAGATGGGTGCCCGCTTTGCCAAATGGCGTGCCGTCATCACCATCGCCGATGGCATTCCCAGCCGCAGTGGTCTGGAGTCAAATGCACATGCCCTGGCTCGTTACGCCGCGCTGTGTCAGGAGGCTGGTCTGGTGCCCATCGTGGAGCCGGAGGTGCTCATGACGGGCGACCACTCCATGCAGCGCTGCCTCAAGGTCACGCGTGAAGTTTTGCGCAATGTCTTCATCCAGCTCAACTGCCAGCGCGTGCTGCTGGAAGGCATGATCCTGAAGCCCAACATGGTGCTGCCCGGCCTGAGCTGCGCCACCCAGGCCAGCGTGGATGAGGTGGCAGACGTGACGGTGAACTGCCTCCGCGAAACCGTGCCCGCAGCTGTGCCGGGCATCGCTTTCCTCTCCGGCGGCCAGCCCTGCGCCCTCGCCACCGCGCGGCTGAATGCCATGAACCTCCGCTTCAAATCACGCGCACCGTGGGCGCTGTCGTTTTCATTTGCTCGTGCCCTCCAGCAGCCTGCTTTGGAAATCTGGCGTGGTGATGCAGCGAATGCCAAAGCTGCCCAGCAAGCGTTGCGGCATCGCGCCCAGTGCAACCGCGCTGCCCGCCGTGGCGAGTGGAGCGAGGCCTCGGAGACCAGCGCCGCCACCTGATCCCCTGATGCCGCCGCTCGTCCACCTCATCCGCCATGGCGAAACCGAATGGGCACTCACCAGCCGCCACACCGGCCGCACGGACATCCCACTCAGCGCTCATGGCGAGCACGAGTCACAGCAATGGGCCACGCATCTCAGCCGCATCTGCTTTGATCATGTGCTCACCAGCCCGCTGCAACGCGCCCGCCGCACCTGTGAACTCTGCGGCTTGAGCCAAACCGCGCAAATTGAACCCGACCTCGCGGAGTGGGACTACGGCGACTACGAAGGCCAGCGCTCCGTGGACATCTGCGCCGCCCGCCCCGGCTGGAACCTCTTTCGCGATGGCTGCCCCAATGGTGAATCTCCCCGACAGGTCACCGCCCGTGCCGACCGCCTCATCGACCATCTGCGCACGCTGGAGGGCCGTATCGCGCTCTTTTCACATGGTCAGTTCGGCGGCGTGCTGGCGGGCCGCTGGATCGGCCTCACCGTCATCGAGGCCCAGCATTTTCCCCTCAGCACCGCCTCCCTCAGCCTCCTCAGCAGCGACCCGCATCACCCCGAGGTGCCCATCATCCAGCAATGGAACACCCCACCGCCGGGTGAGCCTGAATCAGCTTACCCATCCGACGCCAACGATCCTCGACTGACCAAACTACGCGCCATCCAGCGCTGGGAAAACGAAGGCGGAGAGATTCCGGGCATAGGGCCGAGTGCCTCGGGAAAGACCTCGGTGGTGAACGGGCTGGGTTGGAGCTGCTTTGACTGCTTG
>JBILPY010000244.1:0-6388 GCA_044373575.1 Prosthecobacter sp.
CCAGCGAAGCCAAAGTTCCGCATCAAACGCAGCCGATGGGCGAGATCATCGTCATTCGTCGTGATGGCCCCGCCTTCGCCGCTGTTGATGAACTTGGTGGCATGAAAGCTGAAGACCTCCGCCGCGCCAAAGTGACCGACCTTTTTCCCACCCAGGCTGGTGGAGAAAGCATGTGCCGCATCGAAGAGGATCGGCAGACCATGCTTTGCCGCCAGAGCCTCCAGTTCAGGCGTGGCCTGACACGCACCCCAGAGATGCACCGGCATGATGGCCACTGTCCTGTCTGTCAGGCAGCGCTCCACGCTCTCCACGGTGAGGTGATGTGTCGTCAGATCCACATCCGCAAACACAAGTGTGCAGCCACACCAGGCCGGCACATGCGCCGTAGCCACAAAGGTGAAGCTGGGAACGATCACCTCTCCTCTGCGATCTCCCACCACCGCGCGGAAGGCGAGTTCGAGCCCGATGGTCGCATTGCTCACCGCGATCACATGGCGCACGCCGAGCAGTTCCTGAAGCCGCGCCTCGAACTGCTTCAGGATCACGCCGTCATTCGAGAGCCAGCGCCGGTCCAGCGCCTCCTCGGCAAGCTGGAGAAAGCGGCGCTTGTCCCCGATGTTCGGCCTGCCGACATGCAGCGGCTGGTCAAAGGCGGGCTGTCCGCCCAGGAGTTGAAGTGTCATGTTCAGGAAGGATTGATAGACGCAGCCAGCGTGATCTGCGCGCGATGCTGCGCCTCAAGATCCAGCAGCGTGCGCTCACGGGAACGAATGAGCTTGGCAGGCACTCCGCTGTAGATGCCAAAGGCTTCACAACTCTTGATCACCAGAGCCAGTGCACCCACCGCAGAGCCTTCGCCCAGCGTGACCCCTGGAAGAATCACCGCGCCAGCACCGACGATGCAATGCCGCCCGATATGCACAGGGCGATGATCTACTTTGGTGAACTCGGCTGGCACCATCGGATTCGTCATCGCATTGCCGGTGTAGTCATCGCTGCTGGAGTAAATCGCGACACGGGAAGACAGGCCCGAGTAGTCCTCCATCTCGATTTTTTCCTGTCCGATCAGCGAACAAAAACACGCGATGTGGATGAAACTGCCAAGGCGAATACCCGCAGCACCCGCCGAAAGAATGCAAAAGTCATCAATGCGCACATGGTCGCCGATATGAATGCGTGAGGCTCCATAGATCGAGGCCTTTTCCGAGATGAGCACATTCTGCCCCAGCGAGGCAAAGCCCATCTGTTCGAGCTGGGATGGTTTAAGGAAGCCCATGGAGTGAAGTGAATAATTGGCTACGAAGCCAGTGCCTGCACGCTGCGTGCCACACGCGCACGACGGAGCCGCTCGAAGGGCCTCTCCACAAACAACAGAACCACGACGGCACAGCCAACACAAATGAGCGCTATCCAGGTACCATTTTTCATCCCAGCATGACGCATCAACATGCCCTGCAACGGCGCGTGAAGAAGATACAAAGGATAGGAAAGGTCCCCGATGAATCGATCCCGACGGTTGTTTTTACTTCCTGCAAACATCAGCGGCAATGACAGTGCTACAATCAGGTAGAGAATCACACGCGGGAGATATTCGCCATACCAGGGGTAGAGGCAGACCATCATCCAGTTCAATACCAACAGGGCACGCGACCAGCCTTTCTGGTCGACTCCTGCTGTGTCCAGTTTCCACCGGCGATAAAGTTGACAGGCCCAGATGCCAGCGATGAAAAAAAGAAGCTGTGCTGGGAAGAAGAAATAAGGATAACGCCCCAGTGAATGCTCGATCCAAAGACGGCAGACCAGTGATAGGAGGAAGAGGCCCGCGAGCCAGAACCAGCGGAAGCGCACGAGGAAAGGCACCAGCAGATAAAACCAAATCTCGGTGCCAATGGACCACGCGGCTCCGAGTGTCCGGAAGGAGTGCATCCAGGTCATCCCACTTTCGATTTCAGCCGGTGGATCGGAAGGGAACATGAAGCGCGCCCCCTCGGCAGCAGAGTAGTAACAGTTGGAAAAAATGTCGGTGCCCAAGAGCAGCCAGTTTGAAGCGATCACTGGCAGCTTCACATTCCAAGGCATCGTCTCATACGCTTCCACCCACGCATTCCCAGGGATATGCCCGAGGACCCACCAAGTAAGAAAAAACTGCGCCCACCACGCCAGCGTCACCGCCAGAAAGGCCGGGTAGAGCCGCAGCGCACGGTTGCTGTAAAAGAGCATCAACCCTCGTGCCCCAAGTCCATAACGTTCTCCCAGAACCAGCGTCATGTAGAAACCTGAGATCATGAAAAAGATCTGCACGGCAACCCCGCCAGGATACAACGTGCTGCCAAGAATCGCCGAGCCGTGACTGGCGACGACGGAGAGGGCGAGGAGAATGCGGAGAACTCCCATCAGTTTGGTGATTGAACTTCCTCCGTCTCCGGCAAGCGCTGCGTTTCGCGCAGCCACTCGACACAACCAACCTGCCCATCGGTCAGAGAAACGAGCGGCTTCCAGCCGAGTTTCTGGCCTGCCTTGGCTGAACTCAGCCGAGGTCCGGTCACGCCAAAAATGTCTGCCGTCCATGCCGCAGGCTGCGGACGGGCTGCTGCTGGCTTGAGAATGTATTCCACCGACGGCCGCATGGCCTGCACTCGCTGATGTGACTGCGGAAAGAGACGGGTGAACTTCTCTTTGAACCATCCCAGCAAAGGATGCGCGGAGATCTCTGCCATGAGTCCAGGGGACATCAAAACGGCCCTGGCCACACTGCCCAACGTGCTACGGGGCTGCTCCACCTGAGTTGTGGGTGCCTTCGTGTCCACTTCATGAATCCTGTCCAGCCAGGGCCGCACCATCGGAGTGAAGAACTCCCGCCAAGTCGTCTGTCCATCCACGATCAGGAAATCCTGTGCATGTGCCTCGGAGCGCGAGGCAGCGAGGATGGCGGCATCCACGAGATTGCTCACATGGACGTAGTTGCACGTCCCCTTGCCGCCATCGAACCAGGCAAAGGTGCCCGCTCTGGCCATCTCACAGGCAGTGGCGCAGAAGAGCCCGCCACGTGGCCCATAGACGGCACCCGGAGCGATGAGGCTCACCCGCATCTTCTTTTGCGCACGGGCAAAGGCCAGCGTCTCCGTGTGCATCTGCGCTTTGGATTCACCATAGTCGGCCAGAGCCGGGCGCATCGGACTGGATTCATTCACGTCGCCATCGTGTGCGCCCCAAACACTGCCGGTGCTGAAAACAACCACGCTCTCCACCCCCTCGGCCTCGCAGGCGAGCAGCATGTTTCGCGTGCCATCGACCGTGATCCTGGCGGTCTCGGCACCACCGGTGCCATAGGCCAGATGAAACACATGCCGCGCACCGCGCACCACCTTGCGACAGCTTTCCAAATCCAGGAGATCATAGCGCCGAAGACTGACGGGATAGCGTGCCGCATTCGCCGCACTGCGGAAGCTGCGCACCGGCACCACAATCTCTGTCATTCCCAATTCGGTGAGCCGCTCGATGAGGTGCCCGCCGACGAAACCGGTGCCACCCGTGACGACGACGGATGCGGCTGACAGCTGCGGTCTTGCGTGAGATCCGACAACGATTGCCTTCGGCTTCTGGTAAGCCCACTCGATGAGTTCCTGCGCATGAGCGGCCTGAGAAGCCGTGACGAGAGACTGGGAAGCACCACCGACTCCGCGCAGCGCACGGTCAAAGAGCCAGAACTGCTCCACGAAGCAGGCATCGAACGTGAGCTGCCAGTCACCGGAAGCGAAGGCCTGTTGCGGTTTCACCTCGGCCTGGATTTGTCCGTCGCTGGAGATCCAATGAGCAGCCGTGACGTCCGACTTGCGCATCTCCAGCACACCACGGGTGCCAGTCACTCGCAGGGCATTTTTTAACGCATGAGTCCAGGAGATGCGTAGCGCCACGGGCTGACCTTCCTGAGTTTGCAGACGGTAATCGCAGTTCACCTCCACACCGCCCATGGCATCGTCGTGATAGCCGCAAGGCTGGAGCTGACCGAAGAGCCACTCCAGGCAGTCGAGGAAATGCACTCCCATGCCGAGAAGCACGCCGCCTTGGTCTTTGCGGAAGACAGTGTCCGTGTCCGAAGGCCAGAGGAAGACACCGCCATCTTCAAGCTCGATGCTTTGAATCTCTCCCACCATACCCGCCGCCAGCCCCTGGCGCAGGGCCGTGAGACTGGGCAGGTAACGGCGCACCATACCAACGAAAATGGGTTTGCCGCAGCGCTTTGATGTCTCATCCAGCTCGCGGCATTGTGCGGCAGTCATGGCGAGAGGCTTTTCACAGAGCACCGGCAGTCCCGCTTTCAACGCACGCTGGCTGGCATCGAAATGCAGACTGTTCGGCAGGGCGATGAGAACCGCGTCATGCTCCGTCAGATCGCCGCCGAGCACTTCCTCGTATCCAGCACTCAGCACCCGGACTTCGGGAAACCGACGCCGCACCTCGGCGGCGTTCTTTTCAAATGGCTCCACCACCGTGCAGCCGGACAGCCAGCCCAGCACCCGCAGCGCTGGAAGGTGACACTCGGTGACGATGGCACCTCCTCCTAGAATGAGCAGTCTCATCATGATTTAATCCGATCAGGCGGCCTGCCGTTTAAGCCTGCCAAGCAGACGCCCCACGAGGGGAATCTGGGTGAGATGACAAAGGCGGCGATAGCCCCAAAAGCACGACGCCAAAAACACCACGGCACCAGGAACGAATCCCCAAGGTGCGGGAACAAGCAGGAAGCCAGCACCAGTCATTCCCAGCGCCAGAAACCCGAGGCCGATGACCTGCCAGGCATCACGGCTCCAACGAAAACCCGTGAGGCTGCGGGCAGCGATCAGATTCACCAGAGTGAAGACCGCGAAACTGAATATGGTGGCGTAGCCACAGGCATTCAGCCCGAGCCGTGGAAGCCCGACCCAGAGCGCCGTCAGTTGAGCCAGAGCGGCGATCACATTCGTCCAAAGGAACCGATAGTCTCCTTTCGCCATGAGCAGGAAGCTCAGCGGCCAGGAGATCAGCCGACCAAAGACACCCACAGCCAGCCATTTCAGCAAGTCAGCCGCAGGCCCGAAGTTCGATGCATAGAAAACCGGCATCAGCAGCGGAGCAAAACAGATCGTCCCCACCACACCAGGGATGCCGATCAGCAGCGCCACGATGGTCTGCTCATTCACTAGGCGGTTTACCGTGCCCGAATCGGCGACTGCTGCGCTCAATCGAGGCAGAAAATCCGTGCCCATGGCTCCGAGAATGTAACCTGCATACAGCCCTGAGAGCCCCTCTGCCGCCTGAAAGAAGCCGAGTGCGGATTCATCCAGTGAACGCAGGATCAGCACCCGCTGTAGATAACCACTGATGCTCACCATGAACCCGAGCACGACCATGGTCCCACCAAAGCGGAAAAGCCGCCCCGCGACCTCGCGTGAGTAGCCTGCTGAAGGATCAGCGTAGCTCTGCGACAGTTGCCGCGCGAAGTGACGAGTCAGCAGCCACTGCACGACGGCTCCAGCAATCAGCGCCGGGACGATCCCCTCCTGCCTCCACATGGCAAAGCAACTGAGACTGACCACCGTACCCACCAAGCCACCGACCACATTGAGTTTGGCGAGACGCCCGATCTGCTGAGCACTCTGAATCAGCGCCGCATCACAAGTCGTCAGCATGGAGCACATGACCATGCTGGAGAGACAGAGGATGGAGAATGCCTGGGCTCCATCACCAAAGGTGAGGCGTGAAATCGGAATGCACAGCGCTGCCAAAGCCGCCGTGCCGCCGATGCCCAGCCAGAGGCTGACACGTCGGAAAGTTGCCACCGCCGTCTTCAGCCGCTCTTCATCACCACTGCCGCGCGCTTCAGCGATCTCTCGGACGCCACTGTAATTCATCCCCATGCCCGAGAGGGTAGTCGTCATGGAAATGATGGACTGAAACATGCCCATCAAACCAAGTCCGCCCGGCCCGAGCAGCAGCGCCACACATTTCACCCGCACCATGCCCAGCAGTACATTGATGGCCGTGGCCCCACCGAGCAACGAGGTGGCCTTCAACACGCTGCGGTAGGACCCGACTGAACTGGAGTTTTTCTCGGTCACCAAAGGGCTGATTTCAAAGATGTCCGATGCGTTGCAGCTGAATCAGATTGAGACTCAGCACCCGCTCGTGACGAACCCGAGTGCAGCACCATCCGGCATGGCGATAGAGTCTGCGGCAGGTGCTCTCGCCGAAACCGAGAGTCACAGGCAGGCCGAACATGACGGGCATGGAGTAGGCCGCCGTGCTGGTGGCGAAGATGCGGCAACGCTGGGCGATGAGCTTTCCCGCCTGAAAGGCACGGGCTAAAAGCACCTCGACAGGCATGACAGCCATGTCCTGGGCCAGCACG
>JBILPY010000020.1:0-20846 GCA_044373575.1 Prosthecobacter sp.
CGGGCGACTGCCCCAAGATCGATGGCATTGGTAAAGGTCACATCCGCCAGGGCGTTGCCAGAGTTGAAGATGAGTGCCTGCACGCCCCCTGTGCCGACGAAACCGCCGCTACCCCAGGTGAGGCCAGCACCGCCATTCAAGGTCACGGTGAGGGCGGTCGCGTGGGCCACAAAGCCGCCACCGCCGGTGGTGCCACCCCAGGTGATGGTGCCCGTTCCTGATGTGGGCGTGGTGCTGAGGGTGCGGGCGAAGGAACCGGACATCGCCAAGACGCCCGAAGTGGTGGTGGAGCCGAGGACGAGCGGGCTGTTCGCCGGAAGGGCCGCGCTGACGTTGAGACCGAGTGCACCGTCCGCGATGGTGGTGAGCCCGGTGTAGGTGTTGGCACCGCCGAGGTTCCACTGGCCAGCTCCGGACTTGGTGACTGCCAAGCTGACGCCGCCTCCGACTGAACTGTCCCCAAGGATGGGGTTGAAGGTGTTATCACCTGTTGAGGCACCCGCGAAGGTCAGGGTGGCACTGGCCGAGGTGTTATTGACGATGGCACCGGTGTTGCTCCAGACAATCCCGTTACTGTTCGACACGGTACTGGTCAGGTTTGCACCCGTAGCCGCAGCGGCGAGCGTGAAGAGCCGGTCAGTGGTGGCGGAGCGGCTCCCCAAGGTGAGGGCGTTGTCAATAATGCTGCCACGATAATCAATCCCCGCCGTGGACCCAGTGAAGACGAGATTAGCGGCATCACTAGAGGAAGCTCCAATACCGCTTGGTTGACCGCCGATCGCCATGGTATCGACAGTGACCAAGCCAGTGCCGCCGATGGTGGTCACTCCTGTGTAGGTGTTGAGCCCACTCCAAGTGGCGGCTGCGCCACCCTTAGTGATGTTGAAGCCCGTTCCAGAAAAGACACCATTCCAAATGCCTCCACCATTTTGCGTGAACGTCTGACCGGAGAGTCCGCTGATCGTGCCAGCACCATCCAGAGCATTGACCACGGCGTTGGCAGCCGTCACACCCGTTAGAAGTTCTAGGGTCGCGCCTTGGCGGACGACCAGCGAAGCAGACGTCGCTGACAAGCGGGCTGCGGCTCCGTTGAGGCTGACCTTTCCTTCATTGATCGTCGTCGTTCCTGTCTGGGCGTTGGTGCCAAAAATGGCCAGCGTTCCCGCTCCATTCTTGGTCAGTCCAGCGGTCGTTGTGCTGGAAATATTCACTGGATTCGTGGCGCTACCGAGGTTCAGAGTGTCGGTCGAGAGGTTGACGCGGATTGCGACGTTCGTGCCAGCCACTCCACCCTGGATCAGGCGGGAAGTGACACCATCGCTCAGGATGGAGGCCGTGCCTCCAGATTGAAGGATGCCGCCTGTGGAGACCACCAAGTTACCACCCAAGGTGAGGGTTTGGTTATTGGTAACGAGCGAGGAAATCGTGGTCGTGGCACCGCCCTGGGTAAAGCCAGCGGTCAGCTTGTTGTGGACCGCAGCCACCAATGCAGTGGAAGCATTCGAGAAAATAGGGCCAGCTGCCACATAAGTAGGAGCCTGAACCACGCCGCCAGCAGTGGTCGTCGCGAAGTCCGCACCATTGATGTAAATGTGCCCTTGGGAGCTCCCGGAACCCGGCAGGCCCGTTGCAGTCGTGGCAACCTGTCCGGTGAGGGTGACGACGCCGCCAGTGGCAGCCGACGTGTCGAAGTTCAAGCTGGAAGCTGCGGCCGTCGCCCCGAGAGAGGTGAAGGTGAGATTGGCCGCAGAGCCGCCGTTGCCCAGGAGTCGGACGGTGGCCGCACCAGCCGTCGGGGTGAGGGCACCGAGAGTCTCGGTCGTCGCCGCTCCAGAAAACCCTCTAAACTCCAACGTGCCACCCGCAGAACCGGTCGTCGTGTTACCACTGAAGACGACCGTATTGCTTGCCGCCGAACCAATCACATCCGAAGCGGCCGCCGTAGCCCGAAGTTTCAGAGTTCCATTTTGAATGGTCGTCGCACCCAGATAGGTGTTGGCAGCGTTCAAAACCCAGGTGCCGATGCCGAGCTTTGTCACACCACCCGTGCTGGGTGTTGTTTCCACAGGAATGGCCACGTTGATGATGTTTTCTGCCTGGTTTGTGCCGCCGAGAATCAATGCACCCGTGGTTGCGGCAGCAATCTTGGTGATCGCACCATTCAGGATGACCGGATTGGCCCCAGTCTGGTTGGCATAGATGGAGTTGGCACCGGAAGTGGTGTTCAGCGTAATCGTCTTGCTGGTGGTCAGGCCTGCGAGGGTGGGAGTGACGCCAGTGCCGCCAATGATGAGATTGCCGCCCGTCGTGGTGGCGTTCCCGAGGGAAATAGCCGCAGTATTGTTATTCAAGGACCGGAAATCTGTGACGGTGATAGCACCGGCGGTGATGCTAATAGTGCCAGCCACCGTCGTCCCCACCCCTTGAATGGTGAGATTACCTGCACCTGACTTGGATAAAGTTTTGCCTGTATCCGTGCCAGCGATCACACTGCCTTGGATGATTGTATTTCCAGCCCCACCAATAGCCAAGACGCGAGGACGAGAAGCTGTGTTCCCTTCGCCCAGGGTGATGTTGCCCGTAAAAGTCAAATTGCCCCCCATGTTGTTGGTGAGGGTATTGGTCAGAGTGGAGGTGCTAGTGCTGGCATCCACCGTCATGGTGCTGAAGGTCACTCCGAATCCGTTACGGCTGTTGAAGGTCGTGGTGGCAGCGGAAGCGGTAGTGCTGACGACGTGTTGCAAAGTACCCAGCGTGGTGGTGCCATTGATTCCCGAGCCCCCAGCCGCTGGCCCCGTGAAAATGGTAGAGCCTGCACGATTGTAAGCGTTCTTGCCCGAAGCCAAGGTGCCAAAGTTGAGATCCCCGTCATTGCGGAATTCCAAGACACCGCCATTTAAATCAATAGCTGCAGCGGTCGTGGTCCCGGTGTTCGCTCCAAAGATGCTCGTGCCGCCTGCGGTCGCCTGAGTCACCCGCACGCTGCTCTGCTGGCCGATTGAAGACGCAGAAATGCGGACCGTCCCGCTAAAGCCGGCAGTGCTGGAGGGATTGAGGAACAAAGTGCCAGCACCGGATTTCTCGATGCTGCCAGTCCCGGCGAGGACGCCAGTGAGGGCGAAATCACCCACCCCAGCGGAGTTCACTCCACCTAGGCTCGTGAACGTGGTGGCGGACGTGCCGCCGGCGTTGAGTGTCCCAGAAAGCGTCAGCGTGCCGTTCACACTGTTAATACGGCTGTTGCGGATGGTGGCCGTTGGCGACAGCGGCAGCGGACTGACCGCCGAGGTTAGCGTCCCGGACAGCGTGTTGTTCCCGAGACTCAGGATCGCAGCGCCACGGTCGCCAATGGGTCCACGGCCTTCGAAATTGATAGCCCGCGAAAAAGTGAAGCCCCCGGCCGTGCCATCAAGCACGAGCGAACCGCCACCGAAGCCGATCATGTTCGTATTCAACGGGGTGCTGTTGGTGGTCAAAATGGAGACGGTGCCTGTGCCGCCCAAGGCTACTTCACTGTTGATGATGAGGGAGCCATTGGCGATGGAAGTGGTGCCCGTGTAGCCATTGAGTGGATTGGTGAGCCGGATCGAGCCGCCCCCCGTCTTGGTCAGTCCATCCGCTCCGGCGATGACACTATCGATAGCGGCTGACTCTCCCAAACCTGCGAACAAGCCTGCTCCTGCCCCCGCCAGCGTCAGCGATGTGCCACCTGTCAGCGTGTAACCAGAGCGATCAAAGCGCACCTGATTAGCCGTAAGCGCCCCGCTCAATGTCACGGTATTCAGTGTCGGCAGCGCCGAGAAGGCTTTTGAGAAGATGGCAGTATCGGCGCTGGTATTTCCCCAAGTCGTCAGCGTCCCGGCTGGCACCGGCCACCAGTTCGGTGTTCCCACATCCCAAGTGCCATTGCCGCCGAGGCCTGTGCCATCGACCGCGTTACCTGCGTCACTTCCGTCCGTGTCCCAATAAAAGATTGCCCCCTGCAGCGGTTGAGCGATCTGCCAGAAAGCAGTGAGAACGCAAAGAAATGAGCCAATGGGACGGCGACAATCGCGCAGGGAATACATGGTTGGATGGCAGGGCTTGGTTGGAGTCCGCTTTTAACTAAACTCTTACAGAACAAAAATTCTTCAAAGTGTCGAACAAAATTGTCTGGGAATTGCCACGGTTATGCCGCAACATGTTCGAAAAACTGCCGCAAGCTGCGCCGCCCCACCGAAAAGCACATCTGCTCCCGCGCCAGCGCCACCGCTTGCTGCACGAGTGCCTCACGCCGAGCCCCATCTTTCAAAAGCTGCCGTGTCAATTCCAGCAATTCGGCCGTCGTCCGACCATGCCCGCACAGATCCGGGAACACGATCCTCTCCGCCGTGCCGTTTCCTCCCACGCAGGGCACACGGCAGAGCAGCGCATCTCCAGCCACCTGACCGGGCACCGAACTTTGATCGAGCTGGAAGACCAGCTTATGCGCGGCCAATGTTCGCAAGTAGTCCGCCGCTGGCATCTGCCGCGAGATCACACGCATTTGCGGTGCCGTTTCGGCAAAACGGCGGTGCCAGTCATGACTGTAGTCCACCAGCCTGTTCAGCACGCGCTTCATCGGCGGCAGGTCGCTCGCCCGGCCGCTGATCACCGTCAGCGGTTCATTCGCTTCCGCGGCCACAGGGGTCACCAGCATCAGAGCCAAAGCGTGATTGCGCGACCCCACGAAAAGCTGCCGTGTGCCGATGAAAATCCCGCTTTGCTCCGAACAGGAAAGATCCCACTCTTCAACTGGGTAGGGCGGCGGCAGCAAGATCACCGGAAGTTTCGGGTTCGCCGCATGATAAAGTGATTCCGTGTCGAACGTCGTCGCGAGAGCACCCTCCGCAAAGGCACAGAGCCTTTGGAAAGCGCTCCAGTTCTCGAACTTCTGGAAGTGCGCGCCGATCTGCTGGAGTCCGGTTTCCTTGATCGTGATCACCACCTTCTTGCCCGCGTCCTTAAGCCGCTTCAGCAGAGCCTCGGCCCGCTCCATCTTGCTGCCGATTAGCAAAAGGACATTGTCCTCCTCCGGCATGGCCGCATCACCACTCAGGTAGGTGCCCCGTGTGCAGGCTGCATAAGCATGAAAATTCACCGGCAGATGCCCGGGGTCGCCCAGCCTGCCGGCACCGTTCGGGAATGACTGCCGCCCGTCCTTGCCACCGGGGGTCACCACGGCGAGGCGAAAGGAGGCGACGGATTCAGGCATGGTGCAGTTGAAAAAAGGGCTGGCCGCTGTGCTAACCGGATTCCCCCGCCAGCGCAAGCCTTTCGGAGATGCTGGGTTCACACGATTTATCTCCACGAGGAAAAGATGGTTTTGACGAACCCAGACGTTCTATGGGACCATCCGGCCCTGCTCGCATGAAAATCGCTGCCATCTCCTCCCTTGCCCTGTTCGCCTGTCTGCTTCCATCCTCTGCCCAGGAAGCCTCCAAACCTGCCGCCGAGGCCGCTGCGAAGGAGTGGGTGCTGTTTGATGGCAAATCCCTAGATGCCTGGGAAACGGTGGACATCGGCGGCAGCGGCCAGATCGAGCTGGAAGGCGGGGTGATGATCATCAATCAAGGGGACAGCCTCAGCGGGGTGGTCTATAAAAAAGCCGCCGAACTGCCGCTAACCAACTACGAGATCAGCCTCGAAGCCAAGCGCCTCCAGGGCGTCGATTTCTTCTGCGGCCTGACATTCCCCGTCGGTGACCTGAAAAAGTGCGCCACCCTCATCTGCGGCGGCTGGGGTGGCAGCGTCACCGGCATCAGCAGCATCGACGACGTGGACGCCAGCAACAACGCCACCGGCACCTACCAAAAGTACGAGGACGACAGATGGTACAAGATCCGCCTGCGCGTGACACCCGCGAATCTCTCCGTGTGGATCGATGACAAACAGATCGTGGATCAGGAGATCAAAGGCCGTAAAATCAGCCTTCGCCCTGGCCCCATCGAAACCTACGCCCCACTCGCCATCTCTACCTTCAACACGGCAGCGGCGATTCAGAATGTGCGGGTCAAGGCGGTGAAGTGAAACCTCCTGGCACAGCCAGTCCTGGCCACAAACTTAGACAAAGGCAATCTTTCCAAATTGTGTCTCGACAAGTCCGGGAGAACTGGGAATCTCGCGGCCCCTGGCGCGGACCTTTTCCGTGCCAATCCCACCTCTCTCTAATGTCTGAATCCATTCTTTGGTTTGTCGGTGCCCTCGTGGGCAATGTGATATTCGCCTCCTTCTTCGAGTGGTCCATCCACCGCTACGTGATGCACCGGCCCGTTGGCAGCTTTCGCTATGCCTTCCAGGCGCACGCTGTGGTGCATCATCAGGTCTTTAAAGCGGACCACACCTATCACCTCGTCGATTCAAAGGACCAGGAAACCATCCCCATGGCCTGGTGGAACGGCCCCGTACTCATCCTTCTCGGAGCCTTTCCAACGCTCATCCTCTCCGCCATCACCGGCCACTGGATCATGCTCGCTGGAGCTGCCACGACCTTCGTCCTCTATTACATCGCCTACGAGTACATTCACTGGTGCATGCATCTGCCAAAGGCGCGCCGTGTGGAGAAGCCCTGGCTCTTCCGCCGCCTGAACGGCCACCACCTCCTGCATCACCGCTACATGCACAAAAACTTCAACGTCGTCTTCCCCCTGGCCGACTTCTGCCTGGGCACGCTGCTGGTGAGATCAAAAATCCAATTCCCTCAGGCCACGGGACCATCCGTGCCGAATGTGCAGCCCAGACATGCCTGAGCCTCACGCCTTCGGCACATGCGGCACGAGCACGTCAGGTGACTGATTGCGCTGCTTGCTGCGGCGGGTGGCTTCTTTGGCAAAAGTTTCCTGGGAGCGCTTCGCCTTTTTGGCGGTGATCGCAGGCAGATGCCAGGTGCCGTCACTGCGCAGCACACGGCCGCGCGCGGTGTCGGTGAAGTGCGTCTCCAGGATGTGAATGAGGCGTTTGCGCGCCTCTTTGTCCTCGATGGGAACCAGCAGCTCGACTCGCTTCGACAGATTGCGGTTCATGAAGTCCGCACTGGAGATGAACACCACATGGCGTCCGCCCTGCCGGAAGATGTAAATGCGTGCGTGCTCCAGATTGCGGTCAATGATGCTCACAACGCTGATGTTCTCGCTCAGCCCCTTCACGCCGGGGCGCAGGCAGCAGATGCCGCGCACGTTCAGGCGGATCTTCACCCCGACCTGCGAGGCCTCATAGAGTGCCTCGATCATCTCGCGATCTTCCAGCGAGTTCATCTTCAGCATGATCTCGGCGCTTTCACCCTGGCGGGCGCGCTCGGTCTCGCTGCGGATCATCGTGATCAATCGCTCGCGCAGTCCAAAGGGAGCCATGCTGAGCTTCTGGAAATGCACGAAGCGGGAGCGCCCGGTCACGGTGTTGAAAAACGCACTCGCATCGCTGCCGTAATCGGCTCGGCAGGTGAGGTAGCTGATGTCGGTGTAAAGCTTGGAGGTGGCTTCGTTGTAGTTGCCCGTGCCGAAGTGCATGTAGCGCACGAGATGCCCGGACTCACGGCGCATGATCAGGCAGACCTTCGCGTGCGTCTTCAATCCACGAACTCCATAGATGATCTGCGCTCCGGCATTCAGCAGATCATTCGCCCGGTCCAGATTGCGCGCTTCATCGAAACGGGCCTTCAGCTCCACGAGCACCGTGACCTGCTTCCCGGCCTCGGCGGCCTTGATCAAAGCAGCGACGACTCGGCTGTTCCGTGCCGTGCGATAGAGGATCTGCTTGATGGCGATGACGTTCGGGTCAGCGGCCGCTTCCTCGATCAGCTTCACCACAGGCTCAAAGCTCTCGTACGGGTGATGCAGGAGCAAATCACCACGCTTGATCACCTCAAACATGCTCTCTCCGGGCTCGATCTGCGGCGGTGTTTGACTCTGCCAGGCATCCACTTTGAGATCATCAAAGCCGGGAAGCCCGGCGATGCCAAAGTAGGCGCTTAGATCCAGTTCGCCGGGGATAGTGAAGGTCTGCGCCTTGCCCGCCTCGCACATCAGGCGGATGGCGGAGACGAGTTCACGTTTCGCCCCTTCTTCTATCTCGATTCGGATGGCGGCGCTTTGCAGGCGCTTGTCCAAAATGCCTTCCATCTCGCTCACGAGGTCGCTCACATTCTCGTCATCAGCGGCGATGTCAGAGTTTCGGCTCACTCGGAAGCGCGCCGTGGCGGTGACATTCTCCGAGGGGAAATAGCGGTGCAAAAACAAGCCCAGCACGTCCTCCAGATTCACATACGCATGTTGCGCGCCCTCGGCATCTGGAACGATGACATGACGCGGCAGGCTGCCCGGCACGCTGACGAGCACGAGCCGCTGCGAGCTGCCGCCCTCCTCGCCCTCAGCTGCGACAGAGCAGAGTATGTTGATATGCAGCGCTGGGATGGAAGGCCGCACGCCCTCCTCGATGGCGATGGGTGAGAGCACCGGGAAGATGTGCTCCATGAAGTGCTCCTCCAGATTCGTGCGCTGCGAGGGATTCAGCTCCGCCGTCGTCAGCCGCCGGATGCCCTTCTCCGCCAGCATGGGCACCAGCTTCTGCTTCAGCAGCTCATGCTGCCGCGCGATGAAGGCCACCGTGCGCTCATGAATCTGATCCCACTGCTGGCTGGGCGTGAGCCCGCTGGAGTCCTTCGCCCGCCGTCCCTGCTCGCGCAGGAACTGCAGCGCACCGACGCGCACCATAAAGAATTCATCCATGTTCGAGGCCGAGATGGCCAGGAACTTCACGCGTTCCAGCACGGGCAGGTCATCGCGCGCGGCCTCGTCGAGCACACGCTCATTGAAGGCCAGCCAGCTCAGCTCACGATTGAGGAAATGATGGTCGGAAAAGGGCATGGGAAAGTGGGGAGTCAGGGTTGGGAAAGCACGATATCGTAGCCGTAGATCTCGCGGAAGATGTCGCACTTCGAGTTGATGGCGATCTGCTCGATGGTGGTGTCTTCGATGCCGGGCGTGACGATAGTCAACCGACTGCCTTCACGACGCAGGACGATGTTTTTGATCCGCTGGGCATGGCTGCGGTCCAGTGCGTCAGCCACCCGTAGCAGCGCGGCCAGCTTGAAGACGATCATGCGCTCCTCGCGTGTCAGGTCGGAGAAGTGCGGGTGGTTCGGTTCAGGATTATAGCGGCGGTGGTAGCGCGCCAGCAGTGCCACCAGCTCGCGCTCGCTGGTGCTCAGGCCGAAGATCTCCGTCTGCATCAGGATGTAGAGGCTGTGCTTGTGATGCTCACGCGGACTCACAAACATCCCCACCTCATGCAGCACCGCAGCCACCCGCAGCACCAGTTCATACCGCGGTTCCAGACCGTGGAGATGACTGAGTTCACGGAAGAGCTGCTGGGCAAAGTTCGCCACCTGATCCGCGTGTTTGCGATCCGTCTTGTAGCGCACGCCGATCTCCTTCGCGGCCTGCATCACCTCTTCCTGGAAGGTCGCGGTGCGCGGGCTGGCGATCACGAGGTCCTGCATCAGCTCGCGCTGGAAGTCACCCTCGGGAACCCAGATCACTTCATCGCCAAAACGACGCGCCAGCGCGAGGTTCGTCTGGAGCGCGGGCACGATGCCCTCCCCGCCGGTGTAATGCACCGCCAGCCGCCGCACGAGCTGGTCGGGGCTGAGTTCGGCGATCTTTTCTGTGAAGCGCTCCAGGTCGATTTCGGTCACACGGCACGCGCCCTGCTTCGGCTTGGTCAGCAGCGGCGCGATGCTTTGCAACTCCGCGCCGATGGCCACATGATGGTCAAACTTATAGCCCGAGTAATCCTGCGCCAGGTGATCCACCACGCCGCGGATCTGCTCTTCCAAATGCATCAGGTGCTGTGGCGACTCCACGTCCGACCCCGCCACCGCTTCACGCGCCCGGAAAATGCCGAGACGATAGTTGCTGTAGGCGGCGAGGTGCCCCTGCTTGAAATACAAAGCCCGCGTGTTCCCCGGTCCGATATGCGAGACGAAAGTGTTTCCCTTCGCCAGCAGCGGGTTCTTCTCCAGCAGGCGGCGGGCGATCTGATAAACGAGGCGCGTCATGTCGCCGTCATCGATCAGCCGCGCATTCAGACCCGTGGTTACCTGCAGCCGATTGAGGAAGATCTCGTGGTTCGTCGCCTCCGACAGGATGTTCGTGTTGTAGAGGCGGATGGACTCGGGCGGGATGCTGTACTCCCTCGTCGTCTGCAAAAAATCCTTCAGGATCGCCGCCGCCTGCTCGATGGTGCTCCGCGTCACCGTGCCACTTCGGAAAATGTCGCGCGCCAGCGGCAGCGGCCTATCCAGATGTTCCACTTCTTTAAAGGCCGCGCCTGAGACACGGCTGCCGATCACCATGGAAAGCGATGCAGCGCCGACATAGATCACGGCTTGTTCGGAGGAGGGTTGGGCAGAGGGGTCTGACATGGTTGGAGAGTCTGAACGAAGCACTGAAGACGCTTTACTTGCCGCTGGTTTCCCGCAGCCATGCCACACTTCCCACCGCCACCGCCGTGCCGCCGAGTGTCGCCACGCTGTATTTGATGTTCTTCGCCAGGCCAGGCACGGCAAAGCGGGCCACCTCCGCCTTCAGCAGGCTCACATAGAGCTGCGGCATCTCCTCCACCAGCCCGCCGCCGAGGGTGATGTGGTCGGGCGCCAGCAGATTCACCACCGCCGCCACGCCCATGCCCAGATAACGAATCGAACTGCGGAACATGACCAGCGCCGCCTCATCCCCGGCGCGGTAGGCATTCGCCAGCGCCTTGCTGCGGATCTCACGCAGATTGCCCTGCGTCTTTTTATCCAGCTCGGGGAGCTGTCCGCGGTAGCAGGCCACCCCGGCCTGGGAGGCCAGCGCCAGCCGGCTCGTCAGGTCTTCCAGCAGCACGGTGCCATCATGCGGACTGCCCAAATGGGTGCCCGGCATGTAGATCATGCCCAGCTCCATGGCCGAGACACCACGCCCCATCACGATCCTGCCATCATAGACAAAGCCCGCGCCCACTCCCGTGCCGGGGAAAACCCCGAGCAGCGAGCGCGCACCCACTCCGGCGCCCAGCTTGTATTCGCCGAAGGTGCCCGCATCCACATCGTTCAGCACGGTCACCGGCTTCTTGAAGACACCGCGCAGCATGTCGCTGAGGTGGACATTGTTCCAGCCTAGGTTAGGCGCGTTGATCAGGATGCCTTTCTCGGGATTCACCAGTCCGGGGCAGCCGATGCCGATGCCTTGCAGCCCTTTCGGGTCCACCTTTGCCGCTGCGATGGCCTCGTGGATGGCGGTGAGGATCTTCTTCCTGCCTTTCGCCTGCCCATCCGAGCCATTCGTGGACTTCCGCGCGCTGCCCAGCACCTGGTAATTCTTGTCCAGCACGCAGGCCAGCATCTTCGTGCCACCGAGATCAAAGCCGATCCAGAACGGCACCTCCTTCAGCTTCACAGGTTTGCTGGCTTTCACCACCGGAGCGGCGGGTTTGCTGGGAGTGATTTTCTTTTTGGCCATAGGCCCAACAGAGCACGGCCCGCCCCGTCCGGGCAAGTGACATCCCGCCCTCTTGATTCTAAACTCCGCTCTTCCCAAGCCCCCCTTTCCATCCTACAAACCCGCCGTGACCGACTCCCCCATCGCCCGCGAGGACCTCTTCGACGCCGCCTTTCTCGACCGGCTTCGCTCGCTGGCCGTCCGGTTGAGAAAGCGCCGCGCCCTCAGCCGTCGCGGTGCCCAGTCCACCCCCGCCACCGGCTTCACCCGCGAATTCAAGGACTACCGCCACTACACCCCCCG
Source organism: Prosthecobacter sp. (assembly GCA_044373575.1). Lineage (GTDB taxonomy): Bacteria > Verrucomicrobiota > Verrucomicrobiia > Verrucomicrobiales > Verrucomicrobiaceae > Prosthecobacter. Next base: position 11,799 of record JBILPY010000020.1, read on the forward strand.
CGAAGACTACCGCGCCATCGACTGGCGGCTCTATGCCCGGCTCGATAAACTCTTCGTCCGTCTCTATGAAGAGACCCAGGAGCTCAATCTCCACCTCCTCATCGACACCAGCGGCTCCATGGCCGAGCCGCATGGGGAAAAGCGCAAGCAAGCCCTCCGCTTCGCCGTCGCCCTCGCCTACCTCGGGCTCGCCGGGCAGCAGCGCGTCAGCCTTTACTCCCTCGGCGAGACCTGCCGCCAGGAACTCCCGCCCCTGCGCGGCCAGGGCAACATCGAAAAGATCATCCAGTGCGCCTCGAAGCTGAAGTTCGGCGGCTTCACCGACCTCCAGCGCAGCTTCACCGACTTCCACCCCACCCGGCAGCGCTACGGCGTCATCTTCGTCATCTCCGACTTCTTCGGGCGCGATGTCACCACCGCTGCCGAGTCCATCAAACGCGCCGCCACCTGGCCCGGCGAGTGCCATTTCCTCCAGATCCTCCACCCCGAGGAGCGCGTCCCCACCCTCGAAGGCGAAGTCGAGCTTGATGAAGTCGAGACCGGCGAACGCCGCCGCTTCTGGCTCACGCGCCGCGACGTCCAGCGCTACACCGACACCTTCGACGCCTTCTGCGAGGAACTCTCCCGCGAATGCGCCTCCCACCGCATCGACTACATGCAATGCGGTGCCGACGAACCCTTCGAGCAGCGCTTCCTCGATCTCCTCAACCGCGGCTCCGCGCTCTCCAGCGCTTAAAAACCAGTCCACAACCCTGGCATCTGCCGCACCGGCAAATGCCAGACATCTTTCAATGAACTCTGTTTCTTGGCCTAACGTTCAAGCGATGGCAACCCCACTAGCGGGGGCCAGCGTTAATCGCGGGGTTGAGGTTGAATGAAGGTGGAGCATCGAAAACAGAGGGGCTAGTGGGGGTTGCCATCCGCGCCTTGTTCTGCCTTGGTTTCAGGTGGCGAATCGATCTTCTCGATATGGACGTATCTCTTGTTGAATCGGTGTTTGGCTCCGCACCTCAAGCATTGCAGCGTGAGCGTTCCATTCTCGGATGGCATGGATACAAACTTCTCGTATCGGTGATGGCAGGTCGGACAGGAATGATTGCCGGGGTAATTCTGGAGCTTCAGTGCCAGAGGATTGTTGAAGACTAGATCAAGAATCCAGATCGATGCTGGAAACGAAACGACGCCCCCAACGATCGCAAAGAACAGGCTGTCGGTGTAATGATGTATGATCCATCCAACGACGACTCCCAAAGCCACGAAGATCGGCAATGGCATGATGCTGAATCCAGCTTGGTCATGGTGCCTTCGATTCTTCATTTCTTGGCAGAACATTGAAGATCATTCACAGATCGTGAGGTTTGTCAGCAGCTTTATAGGCCACTGATTGGTTGCCTGAGTATGGGGTTTGTCCGGCATAGGAGGGTAAATTCCATGCGTGAATATTCCAAAGCCCCTGGCCCGGGGTGGAAAGCGGCGGCGGGGGGGGCTTTGCGTGGCGGTGTTTGGGCTGCTTTTACGCAACTCTCTCATTTTCAATGTTCAAGACCTCGGCCTGACGTGGGATGGCGGGTTTCTCGCGGCGTCAGGCCGTGGCCGCGTGCCGTGCGGCCTGGGTCGGATCCGCTCCGGGGATGGAATCCGCAGGATGCCAGGCTAGATGCGCGTGCGAACCGCCATGGAGCCCCTACCACGCGCCGTCGAGTGTCTGCGCCATCGGGAATGTCCCCCTAGAGTGCGGGCCAAAGAAAAAGCGCAGAGCCACAGAGCCCGTCCAGCAGTCGCGATCATCCAGCTTTGCGTATTCGATGCCGCTCATGAGCTTTAGGCGGTGCCGGGCGATGTGGTAATTTACCCCGAGGTAGCCTGCCTGATAGCGGTCGCCATGATCGAGGCCCACATTCCGCTCGTAACGGCGCTGAGCACGGAGGCCACCCGCCTCATCGGCCGTGGCAAGCTGGTAACGGGCGACGAGCTGGAGCTTGTCGGTGAGGAAGACGCCGGGCTGGATGTTGATGCCGTGTGCGCTGCCACGAGCACCGCCGAGGCCTGAAGTGGCTTCTGTGACGAGGGAGAAAGGTCCGTCCGTGAGGATCAAAGCGGCGGAAAGGCCGTTCGTGAAGCGGTTCATGTTCGTGGCCTGCGGATCGAGGTCGCTGTAAAGGTAGCCCAAGTTCAGCGCGGCGGCATCCGTGCCCAGCTTCGTGCCAAAGTCCCAGGTGGTGGAGGTGAGGTAGCTCCAGCCAGAGTTGTACTTGGTGAAGGAATTGCCCATGCTGCGGCCGGTGGCATTGGAAAAGAGGCCCGTGTAGTACCAGAGGGCACCGATCTTGCCGCTGAGGGTGGCGGCGGGGGTGTAATCGAGCGCGAACAGGTTGGTGAGCATGGCGCGTTCGAGGTAGTTGAGGTAGCGGCTCGACACGTTGCGGTCGTGCGTGAAGCGGTGCTTTTGCTGGCCCACCGTGAAGTTCAGCGCCTCGCTGAAGGACCACTGCGCCCACAGCTCGGTGAAGCCGCCGTAAAAGGGCTCGATGTCCGTGCCGCTCACCATCTGGGCATGAAGCGTGAGCTTGCCGAAGAACCGCCCCTGAAAGCCCATGCGCAGGCGGCGGTTTTCCCAGCTTTCCTCAGAACGTCCGTCGCTGGTATCCGACCAGTGGTGCTGCCCGTGGTAGCGACCCAGCAGCCAGAATTCCTGTACCACCGGGTTAGTGTTGTCGGAATACAAGCGGCCCAAGTTTTCAAACTGCTCGCCCAAACTCGTCGGCTGTGATGGGGCCACTGCGGAGGCGAGGCTCGCGGGAGACGTGGCCTTTTGGCCATAGCCCCACTCCAGTGATACGAAAAATGCCACGGCAATGAGGTAGAAACTAGGAGAGGACGGCGCAGTAGGCATGAAGCGGAGAAGTGCAGGGCTGGAGCAGGCAGCATCTCACCTTGTGACAAAATCGTCACCTGCGCGCTTAAAACTACTCCGCAGCCTTCACCTGCCGCACTCCGTCGGCCAGATTTAGCGAGCCTGAGATGACGGTGAAGGCACCGGCAGCCACCGTCGGCCAGATGAGGTAGGGGAAATCCAGCATCAGCCAGAGGATGGCCGCGAACTGCATGAACGTCGCCACCTTGCCGGTCCAGTGCGGCTTGATCTCGCACTTGCCCACGAGGTGATCGATCAGGAAAGCCGCGCCAATGCTGGCCAAATCGCGAAAGATGACCAGCGTGGGAAACCAGAGCGGGAAGTGCTGACGCCAGCCTGTGAAGCTCAGCGTCACGATGGCCGAGAGCAGCATGAGCTTGTCCGCCAGCGGATCGAGGATGGCCCCCAGTTTGCTCGCCTGATTGAAATGCCGCGCGATGTAGCCATCCACCGCATCGCTGATGGCGGCGGTGAAGAAAACCGTGATCGTCCACCAGCGCAGCGATTCATTCGCCATGCCCGCCGCCACGCTCTGCCCGTAATAAATGGCCAGCCCGATGAAGACCGGGATGAGCAGGATGCGGAAGATCGTGATCTGGGTGGCAAGGGTCACAGTGCCTCTATTACGCGTGATTTAGGGAAATGAAATGCCCAGTTCTGCAGCCTTCGTGTCCCGGTTTGACACTCCGCCCGTCCTGCGACTGAATCACGCCAGCCAACGCATGAGATCCGCCTTCATCGACAAACTGCTGAAACGCATGGACCGCCTGGAGCCAGGCGAGGTGCAGAGCGTCGTACTCGAACTCATGAAAGAGAAAGGCTTTCTGGAGAAGGTCTTCCAGACACTCCAGGAAGGCGTCATCCTGCTCGGGCCGGAAGGCGCGGTGACGTATGTGAATCAGGCGGCCTGCACTTTCTTCGGGCTCCAGGCGGAGCAGGTCATCGGGCAAAAGCTCCAGCAAGGGATGCGCGGGCTGGACTGGAATGAGCTGCTGAAACCCGGCGCGGTGGTGAGTCGCGACCTGGAAGTTTTTTATCCCGAGAACCGCTACCTGAACTTCTACATCACCAGCATCGACGAAGACCAGCCGCTCGGCTTCGTGATGCTGATCCGCGATGTCACCGAGACGCGAAAGCGCACCGAGCAGCAGCTCGAAAGCGAGCGCCTGAATGCTTTCACCCTGCTCGCCGCTGGCGTAGCACATGAGCTGGGGAATCCGCTGAACTCGCTGACGATCCACCTTCAGCTCCTAGAGCGTCGCATGAAAAAGCTCGGCAAGTCCGGCGACTCACTGCGCGAGCATCTCGACATCGCCACGGGCGAGATCAAGCGGATGGACACCATCATCAGCCAGTTCCTCGCCGCCATCCGTCCCTCGAAACCTCAGCTCCAGCGCAGCCAGATCGCTGATCTCGTGCAGGAGAGCGTGCGCTTCCTGAAGCCCGAACTCGATCAGGCCAAGGTTAAAGTGAAGCTCGACCTCCGCCCCGACATGCCAGCCATGCCGCTGGATGCCGACCAGATGAAGCAGGCCATCTACAACCTCATCCGCAACGCCTCTCAAGCCATGCCGAAAGGCGGCACGCTTACCATCAGCGGCAGCTACACCGACTTCGAAGTGCGGCTCAGCTTTGAAGATACCGGCAAAGGCATTTCCGCCGAGCAGATGGGCAAGCTCTTCCAGCCCTTCTCCACCACCCGCCCCACCGGCACCGGCCTCGGCCTCCTCATCGTCCGCCGCATCATCCGCGAGCACGGCGGCGAGATCGACATCGAGTCCCGAGTCGGCCAGGGCACCCGAGTGAGCCTCTGGCTGCCGCTGGTGGAGCGGAAGGTGAGGCTGCTGGGGGAAGGAGAGGAATCTACCATCACACCAGAGTCCCCATGATCCTCTTCATCCGCCTGGCACTGCTTTTGTTTGCCAGCGCCGCAATTAGCCAAGAGATCATTCCTATCGTTCAGCCTGACGACTACATCGAAGATGCTCCTTTTGGACTGATGGGATCGCTTGTGATATGGGCCTTCATGCTGGCTGTCGTCGTCCTCTTCTGTCTCCTGATCGGCCTGGGCCTGGCGCTCGGGTTGGCGATCATCGCAGGGCTCGCGGCCATGTTTGGCGCGGGCGGGGTGGTGACGTCTCTGGTCGGGTTTGCGACGACTCGGAAGCCGCAGGTGGGCTGGCGGATCTTCAGCATGTGGATGCACGCGGGCTTCATGCTGATGGCCGGGGCGGGGATCGGCGGCTTCATCGTGCCGATGATCTGGCCGGAAATCACCCCCTGGTCTGCCGCTGGCATGGGCGCTCTCGCAGGGCTCGGCACGGGCATCGCCTGGGGCTGGGTTCTCGCCATCGCCGTGGAGCGCTCGATGAGCTTCTTGAAGGAAACAATCCAGCCGCTGCTGACTCGGAAGTCATGAACAGCTCTTTTCTTCATTGGCATCCAAGCTAGAGATGGATACCCAAGAGCCCTCCACCGTCGTTTATCAGGCACCTGAACCATGACCGATCCTGCCACCGTCCTCATCGTCGATGATGAAAAGCACACCCGCGATGGGTTGCGGCTTTCGTTGGAAGATGACTTTGACTGCTATGTGGCCTCGAATGCTGCTGAGGCGCTGGAGTATCTGAAGAATGATCCCATCGATGTCATGCTCACCGACCTCCGCCTAGGAGAGGACGATGGCATGAAGCTGCTGGAGCAGGCGCTCGCCATGCCGAAGCCGCCGGTTTGCATCATGATGACGGCCTACGGCAGCGTGGACACCGCCGTGGAGGCGATGCGGCGTGGGGCTTATCATTTCGTCACGAAGCCGCTGAACCTCGACGAGGTGGAACTGCTGGTGAAGCGCGCACTGCGCAGCCGACATCTGGAGCACGAGAACAAGGCCCTAAAGCAGCAGGTGGAGCAGAAGTTCAGCATCGAAGGCATCCTAGGGCAGGCGGACACGCTGAAGCCGATCCTGGAAACCATCCAGCAGGTGGCTCCCACCCGCGCCACCATTTTAGTCGAAGGCGAAAGCGGCACGGGCAAGGAACTCGTCGCCAAAGCCATCCACAATCTCAGCGGCAGGCCGAAGGCGAAGCTGATCACCGTGCATTGCGCAGCGCTGTCTCCGCAGATCCTCGAAAGCGAGCTCTTCGGGCACGAAAAAGGTGCCTTCACTGGCGCGCAGGACCGGCGCATCGGGCGCTTCGAGCTGGCCGATGGCGGCACGCTTTTCCTGGATGAGATCGGCGAGATCGATGCGAACACGCAGGTGAAACTGCTCCGCGCGCTCGGCGAGCAAATCATCGAGCGCGTCGGCGGAGCGAAGCCGATCAAGGTCGATGTGCGCGTCATAGCGGCGACAAACAAGGACCTCGCGAAGATGGTGGAGGAGGGAAAATTCCGCGAAGACCTCTACTGGCGGCTACGCGTCGTCACCATCCACATGCCACCGCTGCGCACGCGCAAGGGCGACATCCGCGTGCTGGCGGATCATTTCCTCAAAGACCTCGCCACGATCAACGGCAAGAGCTTCAAACCGCTGGGCGATGACGCGCTGCCCGTGCTGATGAACTACGACTGGCCCGGCAACGTGCGCGAACTGCGCGCCGCCATCGAGCACGGCGTGGTCATGAGCAACACGACCCGCGTCATGGCGAAGCACCTGCCCGCCTACCTCACCCGTCCCGGCGGCCTCGGCTGGCGCGTGCCTACCTTGCCCAGCGACAAACCCGCCACCGAAACCACGACCGAAAAAGCACTCTTCGACATCCACGCGATGGAGAAGCAGCTCATCATGGAAGCGCTCGAACGCGCCGGGAACAACCGCAGCGAAGCCGCCGAACTCCTGAACATGAGCCGCCGCAGTCTCCAGCGGAAGCTCAAGCAGATGGGCATGGTGCGTAAGCATCGGAAACGCGTGAAACCGGTGGCGTGATTGGTCAAATGAAAGGCTCGGCAGGAGCGTGGAGGCCCGCTAGGCTTCGGTAAATGATTCGCGAGCTTGTCATCGCCAGCCTCTTTTGTCAGACATGGATTCATGCCCAGGAGCCCCTGAGCAGCGTGCGCACGATCCGTGATCTCGATGCTCAGCGCCGCGAGCAGCTCCTGCCGGTGCGGCTGGACTCGGTGGTCACCTATTATCATCCGGGCTGGGGCGTGCTCTTCATCCACGATGACACAGACGGGATCTGTGTCGGGGTGTCGGAGGACAAGCGCCCATCCCAGCCTTACCAGCCAGGAATGCGGCTGAAGATAGAGGGCCATGCCGGGCCGGGAGAGTTCCTGCCGGTGGTGCTGCCCGACACGATGGAGGTGGATGGACAGCGCGACCTGCCCGTTTTCCAGACGGTGAATGCCGAGCAGCTTTTTTCACCTGCGATGGATGCACGTCCGGTGGAGGTGGCGGCGATTGTGAAAGGCACTTGGTTCGGCGAAGACAGCCTCGTGGTGGAACTGGAGGTCGAGGGAAGACTCATCCGCACCATCCTGCCGCAGACGGAGCCTTTGAAGCAGCTGCCCTGGCAGCTCGTGGAGCAGCAGGTGCGCGTGCGCGGTGTGGCGGGCACACATTTCAATGATCAGCGCCAGATGAGCGGGCGGCTGCTCTTTGTGCAGAACTTGGAATCCTTCGCCCTCGTGGAGGAGGTGAAACCACTCGGCCCGGTGCCGCTGGTGCCGGTGGATGGCCTGCTGCGCGTGGATGCGCCACTCCGCCAAAGAGTGCGAGTTCGTGGTGTGACCACGCATGTGGCGGATGGTCGCGGCCTGTATCTGCGAGGTGAGGGAGGCAGCATGTTTGTGCAGACGGCGCAGTCGATGACCGTCCAGATCGGCGATGAAATGGAGGCGGAGGGCTATCCCATCGTCACGCCTTTCCGCCCGAGCATGAGTGCGGTGGATGTGAAGAAGACGGGCACTGCGGCGAAGCCGGAGCCGGTGACGTTTCATGCAGCACAAACACGCCACAGCAGGGAGCAATGCGAACTTGTCTCCGTCATCGCAGACCTGCTGGAGGTGAACCAAGATCGCGCGAGCATGAACCTGGTTTGCCGCACTGAAGGACAGACCTTTGAAGCCATACTTGGTCTGCCTTTGAAGCCGACGAAGGCGCTGATGCCAGGAATGAAACTGCGCCTCACAGGCATCTGCGAGTTCATCACGGACAGGCCGCTCGTCATTCCACGCAATGCCACCGGCTTCCGGCTCATCCTGCGTCAGGCGGAGGACATCGGCGTATTGGCTCAGGCACCCTGGTGGACGGAGCGGAGGGCGCGTTTGCTGCTGGGTTCTTTGCTGGCACTGGCAGCGGCGGTCGGCGGCTGGGCGGTGATGCTTCAGTTCATGGTGAATAAGCAGAAGAACGTGATCCGCCAGCAGGCACAGCAGCAGGCCACCTTGGAGGAAAGGCAGCGCATCGCCCAGGATTTCCATGACACGCTGGAACAGGAACTCGTGGGAGTGAACATGCTTTTGGATGACACCGCACGGCGGATGAACGGCGGCGAATCCCCCGCGACACAGCCGCTGGATCTGGCACGTCGTCTTCTCCGCCGGGCACGCGATGACTCGCGCAGCACAATCCGTGAACTGCGCAGTGTGGCGCTGGAGAAGCGCGGACTGCCTGCGGCGATCGAAGAGCTGCTGCGCCCGCTGGCGACGGCGGCTGGAGCGGAGTTTATGGTGGCTGTGAACGGCACACCGGTGCGGCTCGCTGGCACGTTGGAGACGAGTTTACTCCGCCTCACGCAGGAGGCTGTGGCGAATGCAGCGAAGCACTCGGGAGCCAAACGAATCGAAGTAAAACTGGATTACGATGAGGAGTCCATCCGCCTCAGCGTGCGAGATGACGGCTGCGGATTTGACCCACTGGCGACGACCGTGCTGGCAGGGCATTTTGGCATGAGTGGAATGCGCGAACGTGCGGAAAAGATCGCCGGGCGGCTGAGCATCAACAGTGCCCCTGGCAAAGGCACGGAGATCGAGGTGCACGTGCCCAGGTTGGAGTTTCCGACGCCAGTCGAAGCTTGAATTTAGAGCGCCAGTCAAAGCTTGATCCCGGAACGGAAATCCGGTGTAATGCTCACGTCTGCCATGAAAAAACCATCTCCCATCCGGGTCATGATCGTCGATGACCACTTCGCCAC